>CAZWKH010000158.1:0-6450 GCA_964633885.1 uncultured bacterium
ATGGTGCGGGTCACCTTGAGGTCCATCTTCTGCGGGCCCGCTTCCAACGCGACCTCGTAGGAGAGCTTGCCCGCCTCGATGAGGCTTCCGTCCAGAGCGGGCAGCACCGAGGTCTTGGCACCCTCGAGCGCCGCCCCCGCAGCCGCGTCGGGGAGCTTCACGGACGAGGGATCCACCGTGATCTCCTTGAGCCGCGCCGCGATCTTCTCCGGTACCGCCTCCTGCACCCGGCCGCCCAGGTGCTTGGCCAGGAACTGCTCCATCGCCACCGCCAGCGCCATGCGGTTTTCCGGCGACCGGAATCCATGTCCCTCGTCCGGGGCGACGATGTACTCCACCGGCATCCCCTTCTCGCGCAGCGAAACGACGATCCGATCCGACTCCGCCTGCTTCACCCGCGGGTCGTTCGCCCCATGCACAACCAGGAGCGGAACTTTGATCCGATCCACGAAATTGATGGGGGAGCGCGCCTCCAGGTCCTTGCGGTCCTCGGGATCGGCGGGATCGCCCACCCGCAGGTACCAGGAGCCCTTGAGGAACGGCCGCCAGTAAGCGGGGAAGGACTCCATCAGGGTGATGAGGTTGGACGGAGCCACATAGGGAATCGCGCACTTGTAGAGTTCAGGAGTGAAGGTCACCCCGCACAGGGTCGCGTAACCGCCGTAGGATCCGCCGAAGATCGTGACCCGCTTGGGATCGGCGATGCCCTGCCGGATCATCCACTCCACACCGTCGGTCAGGTCATGCTGCATGGCGCCGGTGCCCCACTCGTGGTTGCCGGCGTTGAGGAACTTCTTGCCGTACCCGGTGGAGGTGCGGAAGTTGGGCTGGATGACCGCGTAGCCGCGGTTGGCCAGGAACTGGGCGTAGGGCTCGTAGCCCCAGCCGTCCCGTGCCCAGGGTCCCCCGTGCGGATACATGATCAGCGGGAGGTTCCTGGGTTCGACTCCCTTGGGCAGCGTGACATAGGCGGGGATCTCCAGACCGTCGCGCGCCTTGTACCGCTGTACCTGCATCGGGGCCAGGTGTTCGCTCGGCAGGTCCGGACGGGACCTGTAGAGGAGGGTGAAGCTGCCGGCCTCGCGGTCGTAGAGATAGACCGATCCCGGGTCCACATCGCTCTGCACGGCGATCACATGCAGGCGCATGTCCTTGGTCGAGGAGGACAGGCCGATGTTCCCCGGGGGGAGCTTCTCGCGGATCAGCTTCAGGTCGCGCTCGAACTCCGGCGTCCGCGCGTAGATGCGCTGCCGGTCGCCCTCGTAGACGGTGCCGATCAGCTCGTAGGTGCCGGCGTCGAAGAGCGGCGCCCCGAAGTCCACCTGGTTCTCGGGATCCGATTCCACCAGCTCCGTCTCTCCCGTCATGGGATCCAGCAGGGTCAGCCGGCTGAGGTCCACATCGTCGCCCTTGTTGGTCTCGAAGTAGACCTTCTTGCCGTCCGGCGTGAACATGATCGGCCCGGCCGCCTCGAGGTAGGACACCTCGTAGATGGGCACCAACTGGTCGCCCTCCACGCGGAAGTACTGGCTCCCGCCGTCCTCCTTCTGCTTCATGGCCAGGCGGACCGTGCCGTCCAGGTCGAAGGTGTAGCCGCCGACGCTCTGGGTGCTCTTGATGAGGAGCTTCCGCTCGCCGGTGGCGATGCTCACCTCGTAGACATCGCTGAACATCGGATCGCGGTCGTTGAGGCCGACCAAAATGATGTCCGGCTTCTTCTCCGGCACCGCGTAGATCGTGGCGCGCACGCCGTCGATCGGCGTCAAGTCGCGGGCGGGAGGCACGCCGGTCTCCGCTTCCGCCGCCACCGCCGGATCCACGGAGTAGACATGCCAGTTCTCGTTGCCGCCCTTGTCCTGAACATAGAGGACATGGCGGCTATCCCGGCTCCAGAAGTAGCCGACCACCGGCCGCTGGTCCGCGGTGAGCGGCCGGGCGGTGTCGAAGGGCTCCTCGAGCTTCTTGACCCAGATGTTGCGCACATCCTTGTAGGGCTTGAGGAAGGTGATCCACGCCCCGTCGGGTGAGATCTGGGCGCCGGCGATCTGGGGATCGCCGAAGAAGAGCTCACGGTCGATCAGGGGCGGCAGCTCGGCGCAGGCCGGCATGACGCCGGCCAGCACCGCCATGGTGGCCAGAACGGCCAGCATGGGTACGAACAGTCTCCTGCGCATCGTCTAAATCTCCTCCCGAATGAGGGGGCCGGGGCCGAAGGACGGCCTGAAGATGGTCTGCGAGGGGTTGCAGCATTCTACCCGATCCGAGCCGCGTCGTCCCCTGGGGGCTGCCGAGGAAGGCCGTCTCACCTGTGGTGGACGGTCCCCTCCCTGCTCTACTCTTGGTTGGCGACTCGCCCCTGCGCATCGTGAACCTGCGCCCAAGGGAGACAGATGACCGAGACCCGCCGCAGCGCTTGTCCGCTCGACTGCCCCGACAACTGTAGCCTGACCGTACGGACCGAGCAGGACCGCGTGGTCCTCGTGGACGGCAGCGCTCTGAGCCCGGTGACCCGGGGATTCATCTGCGCCAAGGTACGGCGCTTTCCGGATGCGCTGACCTGCCCGGAGCGGGTGCCGACGCCCTTGATCCGCTGCGGTGCCAAGGGTGAAGGCGCCTTCCGCGCGGCGCGGTGGGACGAGGCGCTTGCCCTTGCCGCCGACCGTCTGAGTGCGACCCAGGCCGCCCATGGCGGGGAGTCGATCCTGCCCTTCTACTACGGCGGCTCGAATGGGTTCCTCTCCCAGGACACCAGCGACGCGCGACTCTTCCGCCGGCTCGGCGCCTCGCGGCTCGCGCGTACGGTCTGCGCCTCGGCGACCGGGCGCGCGGCCGAAGGCCTTTACGGCAAGTTCCCCGGCGTCGGGTATCCCGACTACGCCCATGCCGGGCTCATCGTGGTGTGGGGCGCCAATCCGGCCGACTCCGGCATCCACCTCATGCCGTTCATCCAGGAGGCGCAGAAGCGAGGCGCCCGGCTCGTCGTGATCGATCCCAGGCGGACCAGGCTGGCGTGGAAGTCCGACCTCCACCTGGCTCCTTACCCGGGCACGGACCTCCCGCTGGCGCTCGCCGTGATCCGCATCCTCTTCGAGCGCGGGTGGGCCGACGAGGCGTTCCTGAGCGAGCACGCCAGCGGAGTGGACGCGCTCCGCGAGCGCACCGCGCCCTGGAACCCGCAGTACGCGGCAGAGGTCTGCCGCATCTCGGCGGCGGAGATCGAGCGTTTCGCCGAGCTGTACGCCTCCACCAACCCGGCCGTGATCCGCTGCGGTTGGGGCCTTGAACGCAACCGCAACGGGGGGTCCGCCGTCGCGGCCGTGCTCGCCCTGCCCGCAGTGGCAGGCAAGTTCGGTCTGCGCGGCGGCGGCTACACCTTGAGCAACTCCAAGGCCTGGGGATTGCGGGGGGCGGACGCGGCTCATGCCGAGGAACCGCCGACCCGCCTCGTCAACATGAACCGCCTCGGGGCGGTCCTCACCGATCCGGACCTAGCCCCGCCGGTGAAGATCCTCTTCGTGTACAACTGCAACCCTCTCGCCACCATGCCCAACCAGGAGGCCGTGCGCCGGGGACTCGCGCGCGAGGATCTCTTCACCATCGTCTTCGATCCCTTCCTGACCGACACGGCGCGCTACGCCGACCTCGTGCTCCCCGCCGCGACCTTCCTGGAGCGGCGCGAGCTCTCCCGTGGGTACGGATCCTACTCGCTGCAGGACGCGCCCGCCGTGGTGCTGCCGTTCGGCGAGGCGCGCGCCAACCACGAGGTCTTCCTGGAGTTGGTGCTGCGCCTCGGTCTGGACCGCCCGGGGGATCCCTCCACGGAGGATGAGGTGCGCGAGGCCGTGCTGGCGGCGATCCCGGGCGACGACGCCCCGGCGGCGCAGCGCCGCGGCCTGCCCGGCCGTGACGCCGTCCGGCGCGGGCTCGACGCGACCGGCATCGTCTTTCCCGAATACGGAGCCGGGCCGGTGCAGTTCGTCGATGTCTTCCCCTGGACTTCGGACGGCAAGGTGCACCTCGTCCCGGCGGATCTCGATACGGAGGCGCCCGAGGGGCTCTACGCCTACCGCCACGAGCCCCGGGAATCCCGCGGCCTGCTGGCGCTGATCTCGCCCTCTTCCGATCGCACGATCAGCTCGACACTGGGCCAGCTCCACCGCGAGCAGGTACCGCTTCGGATTCACCCCGCCGATGCACTGGTGCGCCGCATCGAGGACGGCGACGCGGTGCGGGTGTTCAACGCCTACGGCGAGCTGCGCTGCCGTGCGCGGCTCGACCCCGACACCCGCGCGGGTGTGGTGGAGCTCTCGAAGGGGCTCTGGAGCCACAACACGCTCAACGGCGCCACCGCGAACGCGCTGGCCCCCGACACGCTCACCGATCTCGGCGCCGGAGCCTGCTTCAACGATGCGCGGGTCGAGGTGGAGCGGCTGCCCGGTGAGGGACTGGACTGACGCAAAATAATGAGGGCGACCCGTCGACGGGTCGCCCTCGCCTGCCGCTCGATGCGTGAGACGCCTAGCCCAAGGCGGTATCTCTAGAGCTTCCCGCCTGCGGGCGTGACATACACATCGATGTAGGTGGTGTTGTAGTAGATCCCGGTCAGATCGAGCCGCTGATGGCTCAACTCCTCCAGCATCTCGCCGGTCATGAGGTTGTAATGCTCGTCGTTGTTCACGATCGCGCCGGAGAGGCTGATGTTGGGATCGTTGACGGTCAGGGTGATCCGGTGCCAGCCCGGTACCTCCGGGATCCAACCCCCATTGGCCGACGCGAAGTTCATCTTGCCGCTGGGACCGACCGCGGGGTCGAGGCGGATCTCGTACTCCTGCCAGGTGTCCGGAGGCCGCACGGTCACGGTGAACTCGGAGGTGAGGACCGTGGCGAAGCAGGAGGCATACCGGGCATTGTTCGTCCCGAAGAGCTCATCCCGGGTTGCCGAGTACTCCAGACAAGCCATCGTGAAGGCTTCCATGGTGGTCCCCACGAGGCCCAGCTCGGTCACCTCACCCAGCTTCTCGTAGAGAGCGACCTCGACCGGGAATCTCTGCCCGACCCGTGGATTGATGTTCTCCATCGGGTTGCCCCAGTCGACGAAGGCGATCGTATGCATCGCGTCGCTGACCAGATAGTCGGCCACCCAGGTGTTCTCATTCGCGTAGGGGGGCTGGGGATACCAGGGATCGTTCTCCTGCAGGTACGCGATCAGGGTCTCTTCCGCGTAGGGGTAGTCCGTGTCCGCGTAGACCTTCGTGATGCTCTCCGTCTTCAAGATGTAAGGATTGAGGAGCGAGTCGGAAGGTGGATACGCCCAGATCACGGGGAAGGAGAGGTTCATCGGCAGGGCCTCAGGGTCCGGGCCCGGATTGTCGTTCTGCTTGGACTGGGAAGAGAGCAGGCCGTTCTGCTCCAGGGGACTGAGAGTCTCTTCGAACATGGAACAGCTCGCCGCCACGATGATGAGGATCCCCAGGACGGAGATTCCTGCAGCGCGGAGGGCAGCCTTCTTCATCTCGTACCTCCTCTGAAGACCAGTTGGGACGGTCGCATTGCGGCAGGAGGTACGAGCGTGCCCTCGATCGCCGCCCCCTGCATTTTGCTCTGTAAAGATAACTAAAATAGTATTTAGACTCAATAGAATAAATGGTTTTAGGAAATTTTGGAACGACCCTGCGCCTTGGCCCCCGCCCCCTCCAGCCTGAGCAGCGCCTCCTTGCGCCAGAGCCCGCCGCCGTAGCCAACGAGCCGCCCGTCTTTGCCCACGATGCGGTGGCAGGGGATGAGGATCCCGATCCGGTTCGCTCCGTTTGCCAGCCCCACCGCCCTCACGGCGTTCGGCCGGCCCACCTCGCCGGCCAGCCATTCGTAGGACCGCGTCTCGCCGCAGGGCACGCGCCGCAGCGCCGACCACACCGCACGCTGGAACTCCGTGCCCGGCGCGATCAACGGCACGGAGAACGCGCGCCGCTTGCCCGCGAAGTATTCCTCCAGCTCCGCTTCGAGCCTCGCGAGCCTCTCATTGCGGCCCGGCGCGAACTTCGCGCCGATGCGCTCTTGCAGTCGGGCGATCTGTGTAGGAAGCATGGGCCGGTCCGCGAACTCGAGCATGCAAACGCCTTCCTCCGTCGCGGCGGCGACCATCGGGCCGAGGGGCGAGGTCAGCCTCGCGGTCACCACCAGCGTCGCCGCGCGGCTGCGTCCGGGGGCCGCGCCGAACACCTTCGCGAAGGCATCGCGGAAGGCGCTCGGCGACTCGTACCCATGGTCGTAGGCGGCCTCGGTGAGGTCCGCCCCCCGCCCGATGTTGGCCAGGGCCAACCCCAGCCGCCTCGCGCGCTGGTACGCGTGGAAGGTCATCCCGTGGTTCGCCTTGAACCAGCGCCGCACGCGGATCGGGTCGAGCCCGCGGTCGCGAAGGTCCTGTTCGGTCCAGCGTCTCGCGGGGTCCCG
>CAZWKH010000159.1:0-6437 GCA_964633885.1 uncultured bacterium
CAGGATCGGAAAGCCGGTGTCCACCGCCACATAGAACCCGCCCCGCTTGAACGGGAGCAACCGATCCGACGGCGACCGTGTCCCCTCCGGGAAGATCGCGAGCGCGATCCCCCGGTGGATCTTCGCCGTCGCCTCGCGCAATGCCGCCACAGCCTGCTCCCGGTTGCCGCGATTCACCTTGATGTGCTGCGAGCTGGCCACCGCCCAACCGAGGATCGGGATGCGCTTGAGCTCGCGCTTCGCCACAAAGCGGATGCTGAGCCCCCGCACGCTCAGCACCACCGCAGGAATATCGAGGTAGCTTCGGTGATTGGGCATGAGCACGCAGGCCTGGCTGCGAGGCACATTCTCGGTCCCTTCCACGGTCAGATGCACTCCGATCCCGAAGAGGATCATCCGGGAGTAGGTGTCCTGCCAGAAGTCCATCCAGAGCGCGCGACGGTCGAAGGGCGCTCCGGCCAGGTAGAAGGCTCCGCAGAAGATGGTCGCAGCGACCACCCAGAGGTAGGCCCAAATCGTGAGGACGGCGCGCAGGAGAAGGGTCATGGGCGACTACTTTCGGGCCGCGGCCGACGCTGGTCAAGGGTGGCGTGACGGCAAACGAACGGGGCGGAGGCAACCGCCTCCGCCCCTGATGATCTTCGACCGGCCGGCCGAAGTTTCGACCTGCCGAACCTAGAGAGTCGCCAGCTCCTTCACGCCCGACTCGACCTCCGCCGCGGACTTGCGCAGCGCCTCGAGCTCGTCGGCGGCGAGCGGCAGCTCCACGATCTTCTCCACCCCGCCGGCGCCGAGGATGATCGGCACGCCGACATAGGTGTTGCGGATTCCGTACTGACCGGTGCAGTAGGCGCAGCCGGCCAGGAACCGCTTGTTGTCCAGCAGGATCGCCTCCGCCATCTGGGCCGCGCCGGCGCCGGGAGCGTAGAACGCGCTGCCCGTCTTGAGCAGGGCGACGATCTCGCCGCCGCCCTTGCGGGTGCGGTCCACGAGCCGGTCGATCGCGGCCTTGTCCATGAGGTCGGTGATGGTGACCCCGCTCACCGTGGCGTAGCGCGGGAGCGGCACCATCGAGTCGCCGTGGCCGCCGAGCACCATGGCGTGGACGTCGGTGGCGGCCACATTCAGTTCCATGGCGATGAAGGCGCGGAAGCGCGTCGAGTCCAGCACGCCCGCCATGCCCACCACCCGGTTGGCCGGGAAGCCGGTGACCTGCATCATGTGCTGGGTCATGATGTCGAGGGGATTCGACACGACCACGACATAGGCGTTGGGCGCGTGCTTCTTGATATCCGCCCCGATGCCGCCGACGATCTTCGCGTTGACGGACAGGAGATCGGTGCGGCTCATCCCCGGCTTGCGGGGCACGCCCGCGGTAACGATCACGACATCGGATCCGGCGATCGCCTTGACGTCGTTGGTGCCGGTCACCTTGGCATCGTAGCCGCGGACCGGGCCCGCCTGGAGCAGATCCAGGCCTTTCCCGTTTGGCACGCCGTCCACGATGTCCACGAGGAGGTCCTTTCATATCCCCCGCTCCGCCAGGTACAGTCCCGCCGAGGCGCCGACATTTCCGCCGCCGCCGATCACGCTCACCTTCTTCATGAGACCTCCCCTCCCTGTGGGTTACCTACTGTACGGCCGCCGCAGCCATGCGACCGCGAGACCACCGACAAAAAAAGGCCATGACCCGCGGACGCGTCCGCGCGGGGCATGGCCCTTTTCCGACTCCGACGGGCTACTCCGCCGGCGTGATCGACACCTCGCGACGGTCCTTGCCGCGACGCTTGAAGGTCACGTGGCCGTCGATGAGCGCGAACAGCGTGTCGTCCTTGCCCCGCCCCACGTTCGTCCCCGGGATGATCCGGGTGCCGCGCTGGCGCAGAATGATGCTTCCCGCGGTGACGAGCTCTCCGCCGAACGCCTTCACCCCCAGCCTCTGGCCATGGGAATCGCGTCCGTTTCGGCTGGATCCTACACCCTTTTTGTGAGCCATGCTCTCCACTCCTTCCGATGCGGCCGCCGCCCGGGATCGCGGCGCTCCGCGGCGGGGATCAACCCTGGATGCCCGAGATCCGGATCTCGGTGAAGTCCTGGCGGTGTCCCCAACGGCGCCGATAGTCCTTCCGGCGCTTGAACTTTCCGGCGACCAGCTTCGGGGTGCGCCCATGGGCGATCACCTGCGCCGACACCGATGCCCCGGCCACGGTCGGCGTGCCCACCTGGACACGGGCGCCGTCACCGACGAGGAGCACTTCGGTCAAGTTCAGGCTGGCCCCTTCCTTCTCTTCGAGGAGCGGCACGCGGAGAACCTGATCTTTTTCGACCCGGTACTGAAAACCGGCTACCTTGACGACTGCGAACATGAAATGAGCCTCCCGGGAGCCGCGCAGGCCCCCCCTGGAAACAAAGCCGGACGAGAGTACCAGCGGCCCCGGGGCCGGTCAAGCCGAAACTCGCCGGGCCGGCCCCGGCCGGCTAGGGCCGGAACCGCTCGGTCACATCCTCGTTGGTCCGGGGGAAGATGACCTTGACCTCCCCCCGCTTCAGCCGCGGGTCGTCCCGCACGTCGATCTGGAGCTTGAACTTCTCCTCGATGCGGGCCAGCCGCTCCGAGTTCTCCGCGAAGAGATGCTGACCCAGCTCCGGTGAAACCCTCAGCTCGATCATCTTCTCCTGGGTGTTCACCCCGATCCGCGTGAGGAGCCGCTCCACCTTGAGCGAGACCGCCTCCAGGCTCAGCACCTTGCCCAGGCCGCTGCAGGTCGGGCAGTCGTCCGAGTAGTAGTGGAGGAGGCTGGGGCGCTCGCGCTGGCGAGTCATCTCGACCAGGCCCAGATCGGAAACGGCGAAGGTTTTGGTGCGGCTCCGGTCGCGCTTCAGGTGCTTGCGCAGCTCCTCGAGCACCGCCTTCTTGTTCGCTTCCGACTCCATGTCAATGAAGTCGAGCACGATGATCCCGCCCACGTCGCGCATCCGGAGCTGCCGGCTGATCTCGCGGGCCGCCTCGAGATTCGTCTTCAGGATCGTCTCTTCCTGGTTCTTCTTGCCCACGAACCGGCCCGTGTTCACGTCAATGGCGATGAGCGCCTCGGCCTGGTCGATCACGATGTAGCCGCCGCGCTTGAGCCACACCTTGCGCTCGAAGAGCTTCTCGATCTCCCCTTCGATGCGGAAGGCGTCGAAGATGGGCAGCTTGCCCCGGTACAGGCGCACCCGGCTGGCCAGGTCGGGCGAGAAGGTGCGCAGGTAGTCGCGGATCTCCGCGAAAGCGTCGGGGGAGTCCACCACCACCTCGTCCACGCCCTCGGTGAGGACATCGCGGATGAGACCGGTGGCCAGGGAGAGTTCCCGGTGGATGAGAGCCGGGGCGGGGGCGGTCTGGACCCGCCGCTCCACTTTCTTCCAGAGCTTGACAAGGTAGTCGATGTCCTCGGCGAACTCCTCCTTGGAACGCCCCTCCCCCGCCGTGCGCACGATCACCCCCGCGTCCTTCGGGCGGACTTCGCGGAGAATCCGCTTGAGGCGGAGCCGCTCCTCGCGGCTGGGGATCTTGCGCGAGACGCCGATGTGGTCGGCGCCGGGCATGAAGACCACATAGCGGCCGGGGAGGCTGAGCTGCTGGCTCACCCGCGGTCCCTTGGTGGAGATGGGTTCCTTGGTGACCTGAACCACCACCTCCTGTCCCTTGGACAGGTGCTCCTCGATCTTGGCCACGCCCTCAAAGCGGGGCTTGCGGCGCGGCGCGCGCCCCCTGCCGCCCGGACGGGCGCCGGGGGCGGGGACCTCGTCGTCCGCCTCGTCGTCGAGGTCGATGTCCTCGCCGAGCCCGGCGGTGGAGAGGTCCGAGGCGTGGAGGAAGGCGGTCTTGGCCAGGCCGATCTCCACGAAGGCGGCCTGCATCCCGGGGAGGACGGCGTTGACCTTGCCCTTGTAGATGTCCCCTACGATGCGCCGTTCATCGGGGCGCTCGACCAGGAGCTCGACGACCTGCTTGTCCTCGAGAATGGCGACCCGCGTTTCCTTGGGGTCGGAGTTGATGACGATCGACTTCTGCATGGAATCCTCATCGGACCGTCCCCCCCCGCATGGGTTGCTGCCACCATGCGAATCCGGGCGCGACCACTTCGAGCGGGTCGAGGAGTTCACTCCGACCCGGGATGGCGAGGCGGCTGCGATGGACTCGCAGCAGCCGCTCGTCGAGGTCCGCCCAGTCGCAAAGGGCCGCGGTGAGGGGCTCGGGGCGCGCGCTGTCGGCTCGGCCCAGGGTGACCCTGAGCGCGAGGAGAGGGCGTCCGCCGTCGTCCAGCACCACTTCGGCCCGGAGCAGGGACGGTCTGGCATTGAAGGTTCGGGTCTCCTCGCCGCGCGTCTTGGTGACGGGCAGGTCGTCGGCAGCCAGGGCCCGGGCCACGCACCGCTCGAGGCGGGCGCGCAGCGCGTCGAAGGCCATGCCACCGAACGCTCCGTCGATGAGCGCGTCGGGGAAGGAAACCTCGTAATCCGCGACTTGAATGGAGCTGTTCAGGGACTCGGGATCGGTCCGCACCGGCACGGCGGCAAGTACCGCCAGGCCCTCGGGGAGCGTCCGGTTGAGGACCTGCACGAAGTCCTCCGGCACTTCCCGGGCGAAGGCCAGGTCGAGGTACTCCGCCGCGCCGGTCATGCCAAGCGGCAGCGGAGGTCCGAACGAGACCTTGGGGCGCCGATCCTTTCCCTGAGAGGTCGCCACGGGGAGCCGGGCCCGCCGCAGCGCACGGTCGAACGCACGGGTGACGTCGAGATGGGCGGTGAACCGCATGGGTTCGGATTTCGAGAAGCGCAGGCGGTAGCGATCCGCCTGCCGCGCTTCGCGCCCTCGCGTCCCGCGCCGGGGGCGCCGTCCCACCGCATCGGCGGAATCGGTGCACCCCTCGGAGACGGTCTCTCCGCCCGCGACGCGAGCGGTCAGGCCGTCTCGTTCCCGGAACTCCCCCCCGTCCCCGCGCTGCGCGGGGGCGTCGTGATCGATGAAGGACCAGGGGGTCGTAACCGGAGCGCTCCCCAGGGGGACACCGGGGCCCAGGCGGGCCCAGGCCTCCTCCCAACGGGAAGCGTCAAAGTGCTCGGCGTCCGCCTGGCCGCGGACGCCCGATACGGAGATCTCCTCGACCACATCCGCGAGGGCGCAGTCGCCCCGCAGCAGCGCGGCCTCGACGGCGGCAGCATGCGGGGACCGGAGCGACACCTTCACCTTGGCGCGCTGCAGCCGGCGCCGCCAGGACGAGGCGATCTCCTCGCAGGCGCCGGCATCCGCAAGGGCCTCACGCTCCCACCGGGTGTGAGGCCTCGGAACGAAGGGAACCAGGACGAGGCCCAGCCTGGGCGCCCGGGCATCCTTGCCGCGAGCCCGCATCGCCTCCTCCAGGGTGCCGATCCATTCCTCGCGATCCGATTCCGTCTCCCCGGGAAGACCCAGGAGCAGCTGGAATCGCAGGGCCGCCCAACCGCCGCGCCAGGCGGTCTCGATGCCCTGCAGGAGCCGATCCCGGGTGAGCGGCCGGCCGATCTCCGCGCGCAGGCGGGCCGATGCCGCGAGCGGCGCGAAGAGGAGCGAGGTGCGCCGCCCCTTGCGCAGCTCGCGCGCCGCCGCAGGAGCGAAGGCGGCGAGGTCCACGAGGTCGCTGTGCACCTCCAGGCCCTGCGGCCCGAATCGTTGGTTGAGCGCCTCCAGGAGCGGGACCAGGCCCGCGACCGGCGCGGCGAAGGTGGACTCGATCACCAGTTCGCCGTGACCGCTCGCGGAGAGGGATGCCTCCACGGCGACGAGAAGCTCTTCCAGGGAGCGGGCGCGCATGGGCGGAGGATTCGAGGCCGGGTCGTCCACCCCGCGAGCCCGCGCCGCTTCGATGACCAGGCCGCCAGCCTCCAGCTCCGCCTGCGGGACCAGCGGCATCCGCGCCGGGGCGGGAGGCGCGGCAAGCCACCGCGCGGCGATCCGGTTTCCGTTGGCCGCCGGACCCGGAACATGCCATCCGGGGCGCCCACCGAACGCGTCCAGGTCATCCCTACGAGACTCCCGCGTCCCGGCGCGCAGGGCATGGGCCAGTTCCACGAGGTCCCGCGCGAAGGCCTCCGGGTCGCCGATGAGGGCTGCGTCACAGAAGGGCATCGCCGCCCCGGGCGAGGCCGCGAGCGAGCCGGCGAGGAGCACCATGGGGTGCGTTCCATCCCGCGCCGCGACCCGCGGCGGGACATGACCCCGGCGCAGCATGGTCACCTGATCCGGAAGGTCGAGGGCGCTGAAGGGCAGCGCCAGGAGGAGATCGTACTCGTCGAGGCCTCGGCGCGCCCCGAGCCCGAAGAGCGGGAGCTCATGGCGCTCCAGCTCCTGCTCGAGGTCCCCGGCGGGGGCGAAGCAGACATCCACCAGGGCCCCGCAGCCGGATGCCGCCGCG
>CAZWKH010000160.1:0-6428 GCA_964633885.1 uncultured bacterium
TCTCCGCGAAATCCTCGCTCTCCCCCCCGGGAGTCACGCGATAGCCGGTGGGAATGGCCATGGCGCTCACCCGCTTCTGGATGTCTCCCGACACCGCGGTCATGGTCCGCCCGTCGTAGTTCGCTTCCACCACCACGACACGCTGCATGTCGCGACGGTCGATCTTCTGCGGGCTCGAGCTGGCCGTGAGGGTGGCCACATGCCCGAGCCGGATGATCCGGGGCGCGCCCGTGGCCGGATCCACCCCCCCGGCCGCCAGGGGCAGGGACGCGAGCTGCTCCACGGAGCGCCGGGCCGAGACGGGCAGGCGCACCATGACATCATGCTGCTCGCCGCCCGGGTCCTCCCAGGTGGAGACCTTCTCGCCGGCCATGGCCGGACGGAGCATCTGCGCAACCACCCCCACCCCGATCCCCAACTCGCTGGCCTTGTCGCGGTCGATGCGGACCTGCACCTCGGGGCGCTCCTCCTCCAGGCCCGACTGCGCCTCGATCGCGCCCGGCGTCTCCCGCACCGCCGCGAGGACCTCGTTCGAGAGGCGGCGCAGCTCGTCGATCTGATCGCCGGAGACATAGATCTGCAGCGGGCGCTGCTCTCCCCCGAACCCGCCGGCGGGGAGCACCGCGACGGTGACGCCGGACAGACCGGCCAGGTCCCGCCGGAACACGCCCTCCAGCTCCTGCTGGGAGAGCTTGCGTTTCCCCTTCGGGACGAGCTTCACATAGAGGTTGGCCTCGTTCACCTGCGCCGTCCACCCGCCGCCGATGGTTTCGTAGCTGTAATCCACCTCGGGGCGCCGGCGCAGGACCGCGGAGACCTCCCGCACCCGGTCGCGGGTGTAGTCCAGGTTCGAGCCGACCGGCGCCTTGACCAGCACCGCCAGCTGTTCTTCGTCGGAGTCGGGCATGAAGGTGCCGCCCACCAGGGGGAAGAGAGCCAGTCCGGCCACGAAGGCGCCGACGGCGATGCCCAGCGTCCGCGCCCGATGCTCCAGGGCCCAGCCGATCAGGCCGCGGTAGCGCCGTCCCAGGCCGACGAAGCCGTCGTTGAACTTCTCGAGGGCCCGCCCGATCGGGCCCCGCCCGGCGTGGCCGGCGGCCACCGGGTCGTACCACACGGAGGAGAGCATCGGGTCGAGGGTGAAGGAAACGAAGAGGCTCACCGCCACCGCCGACGCCACCGTCACGCCGAACTCGCGGAAGAACTTCCCTACGATGCCGCCCATGAAGGCCACCGGGATGAACACGCAGAGCGTGGAGGCGGTGGTCGCCAGCACCGCGAGCCCGATCTCGTTCGTGCCCTTGCGCGCCGCGGTGTAGTGGTCCTCCCCCATCCCCACATGGCGGACGATGTTCTCCCGCACCACGATGGCGTCGTCGATGAGGATTCCGATGGCCAGGGAGAGGGCCATGAGGGTCATGGTGTTGAGGGTGTAGCCGAAGGCGTAGATGACTAGAAACGCGGAGATGACCGCCACCGGGAGGGTGAGCCCCGTGATCACCGTCGAACGCCAGGAGTTGAGGAAGGTGAAGACCACGATCACGGTGAGGAGGGCCCCCAGGAGGATCGTCACCTTGACATCCTCCACCGAGTGCTCGATCCAGACCGAGTCGTCCCGCACCAGCGACAGCTCCACCCCGGGCGGAAGCTCCCGGCGGAACTCCTCCACCGTCTCCTTGAGCCGCTCCGCGACCTCCACCGTGTTCCCGCCGCGCACCTTGCGGATGTCGATGCCGATGGCGGGAACTCCGTTCACCATGGCCGCCGATCGGGGCACCTCGGCGTCGTCCCGCGCCGTCGCCACATCGCCCAGCCGGATGGGCACGCCCCCGCGCATGTCCACCACCAGCCTGTTGAAGTCCTCGGGATCCTCGAGGCGTCCCGCCACCCGCACCAGCCGTTCCCCGGGCCCGAACTCGAGCCGTCCCGCCGGCACCTCGCGGTTCTCGGAGGCGAGCACGCCCATGATCTGGCTCATGGTCACCGCCCGGCCCGCCATCCGCTCGGGATCGACCTCCACGGCGATGACCCGCTTCTCCCCGCCGATGATGGTCACCTGCCCGACCCCGTCCACGCTCTCCACGCGCTTCTTGAGGCCCTCCTCGGCGATGCTGGTCAGCTCCCGCAGGGTGCGCGTGTCCGAGCGCAGCGCGAGGGAGATGATCGGCAGGTCGGCGAGGCTGAAGCGCAGGACCTTGGGCTCCTCCGCCTGCTCGGGCAGGAGCTCCCGGATCTCCTCGATCTTGGAGCGCACATCCTGCTGCGCGTCCAGGTCGCTGATGTCGAGCTCGAACTCGATGAAGATCGAGGAGAGGCCCTCCTGGGAGGTGGAGGTGAGCTCGCGCACCCCCGCGATGGGGTTCACCGCTTCCTCGATGGGCCGTGTCAGCTCGCGCTCCACCGCTTCCGGGGAGGCGCCCGGATAGATGGTCTGCACCACGATGAAGGGGAAGGTGACATTCGGCCACTGGTCGATGGCCAGCCGCCTGTAGGAGAAGAGGCCCAGCGTGAGGAGCGCCGCCATCATCATGGTGGCGAAGACGGGGCGCTTGATGGAGAGCTCGGAGAGGAACATCGCCCCGCCCTACCGCGCGCTTCCGGAGCCTGCAGGCTCTCCGGCGCCGCCGCCCGGCTCCTCGCCCGCCGCGAGGACCCGCACCTCGACACCGTCGCGCATGCCGGGCAGCACCCCGGTGAGGAGCGAATCGCCCACGGCCAGATCCCCCATCAGCTCGACCACGCCGTTCTCCTCGTCGCGCAGGCCGATCCGCACGGGCAGGCGCTGCGTCTTCCCGCCGCGCACCCGGTACACGACCATCTCGGACCCCTCTCCGCGCAGCGCCGAGGCGGGCGCGGACAGCGCGCTGTCCCGGGTCGCGGCGATGACGCGGCCGCTGGCGAACATCCCGCCCAGGAGGCGGCCGTCCGGGTTGGGGACCCGGGTGTAGATGCGCACCTGGCGCGTGCCGGGCTCCGTGGTGGGGTTCACGCGGTCCACCCGCGCCTCGAAGATCTCGCCGGGGAAGGCGTCCACCCGGAAGCGGATCGGCGAGCCCACCTGCACCCGGGAGAGCGCCTCGGAGGGGACCGTCGCCGAGAACTCCAGGGTGTCCGTGTCCACCACGGTGGCCAGGGGATCGCCGATGGCGGTGCGGCTGCCGTCGTGGACGAAGAGCGCGCTCACCGCGCCGGAGATGGGCGAGGGCACATCCAGGCGCACCGCGTTCTCCGCCGCGTAATTGCGCGCCGCCTGCGCGGCCTGCACCCGGGCATCGGCCGCCGTGCGCGCCGACGAGGCCGCCTCGAGGTCGCTCGGGGATGCCGCCCCCGCCTCCAGGAGCCGCCGTGCCCGCCGTTCGGCGTTCTCCGCCGCCACGAGCTGCGCCTGCGCGGCCAGGAGATCCGCCTCGGCGGCCCGGCTCGCGTCCCGGATGTCCCGCGGCTCGTACTTGGCCAGGGACTGGCCGCGCCGCACGCGCTGCCCCTCGCGCACCAGGACCGTCCGCACATCGCCGTCGAAGCGCGCGATGATCTGGGTCGTCTGCTGCGGGCGCAGCTCGCCTGTGAAGGACACGCCGGCTTCCAGCCGGCGCGTCTCCACCAGGGAGACATTGTCCGAGCTCACCAGCAGGGCGGAGGCACCGGAGGCCTCCTCGGCCGGTCCCCGGGACGAGCAGCCGGCGAGAATGCCGCAGAGCCCGGCGGCCAGCACCGTCCGGTGCACCCGCCCCGGCATCCGCGGCGTGGGTCGATGCGAACTGCGGGCGAGCTTCATGGTGCGGTCTCCTCCGGGGCCGTCTCGGTGAAGAGCGGCCGCCCGGTGTAGCGCTCGAGCAGGGCCAGCGCCGTGAAGTAGTCGCGGCGCGCCTCGGCCTCGTTGTGGAGCGCGATCTGCCAGCCGATGCGGGCGTCGTTGACCTCGATCTGACTCGCCGCGCCTTCCTCGTACCTCAGGTTCGCCAGATCCAGGGTGCGCCGGGCGAGCTCCACCGTGCGGGAGCGCGCCGAGAGGTCCGCCGCCGAGCGTTCCAGCTCGAGCCGCCCCCGCAGCACCGCCTCCGCCACCCGCTCACGCAGGTCGACCAGGGTGTTGCGCGCCCGGTCCCGGTTGGCCTTGGCCTCCCGCACCGCCCCCTTGGTGAGGAACCCGTCGAAGATGTTCCAGCTCATCACCAGGCCGACATTCTTGTCGCGCAGCCAGTCGCGCCGATCCGGGAAGAGGTCGTCCGGGAAGGCCTGCTGCGAGACGCCCGCGAAGAGCGAGAACTCGGGATACTTCGCGGCGGCCGCCACCGAGACCGCGTCCTCACGGGCTTCGAGAGCCTCCACCGCGGCGGTCACCCCCGCGTGGGACAGGGCGGCCTCGGTGATGCCGACCGTGTCCACGGCCGCCGGATCCGCGGGCAGCGCCCGGTCCTCGAGCAGCGGCGTGGTGAGCGCGAGCGGTCCGGACCCCAGGTTGCACACGCGGCGCAGTTCCAGCAGGGCCAGCCGGCTGCCCGCCTGCGCGGCCTTCACCTGGGGGACCAGGTTGTCGCGGGCCACCTCGGCCTGGAGAAGTTCGTACTCGGAGGCGTCACCCGCCTCCTGGCGCAGCCGGACGCGGCTCAAGTGCGTCTCCGCCTGCTCGAGCCCCAGGCTGACGATCCGCTCCCGCCGCTCGGCGAGGAGCGCGTCGAGGTAGGTCTGCCGCACCAGCAAGGTCACCGTGTCGATGCGGTCCTCCCGCGAGAGGTCGGCCGCGTTGAGGGCGTGGCGCGCCGCAGAGATGGAGCCCCAGATGGAACCCCCCTGGAAGATCTTCTGGCGCAGCGTGAGCCCGACGACCCAGCTGTTCTCGCTGGCGAAGGAACTCTGGCTGAAGAGCTGGGAGAGGGCGGCGAACCCGGAACCGGGGAGGGCGTCCTCGAGCGCGCGGACCCGCTCCTCGATGGAGCCGGTGGTGTCCGCCTCGAAGAGCGGCTCCTCCGAACCTTGCTGCCCGAAGATGCTCTCCACCTGGCGGGTGTAGGTGGCGGTCAGCGCCACCTGCGGGAGGGCCGTGGAGCGGGCCTGCAGGTAGCGGGCGCTGGCCACCGAGCGGTCCAGATCCGCGAGACCCATCTCCTCGCCCTGGGCAAGGGCCCGGGTCACGCAGGCCTCGAGCGAGACGCGAAGCGTGTCCGCGGGCGCCGCATCCCGCGCGGCGGCAGGGGCCGGGGCGAATGCGATCCCGCCCAGCACGAGGAGGACCGCGGCGCAGGCCGGCCCTGCGGCAATCCGGCGGCAATGGCGTGCTCCTGAACGGCGTTTCATGGAGAGTCCTGACACCACCCATCCCCCTCCGCTGGTCGGGTCGCGGCGGCCGGGAACCGACCCGGGACCGGACCCGGCCCGGGCCCGCGTCTGAGGGGTTGGCGCGCACCGGCGGGAAAGAAAACCGCAGGAGCCTAGGGCGTGGACGGGGTCGGTGTCAAGAAATGCGAGGCCGCGGGGGCTAGCCCTTCAATACTCTCGCTTCCTTCAGCCGGCGGTTCACATCGTCCCAGTTCACCAGGTTCCAGAAGGCACCCACCCACTCGGCCTTGCGGTTCTCGTACTGCAGGTAGAAGGCGTGCTCCCAGACATCGCAAACCAAGAGCGGCATCGCTCCCTGGGCGTGCTCGGCCTGATGGTCATAGACCTGCTGCACGAGGAGCTTCCCGGCCAGCGGCTCCCAGGAGAGCACACCCCATCCGGATCCCTGGACCCCGACCGTGGCCGCGTTGAACTGTTTCTGGAACGCGCCGAAGCTCCCGAAGTCGGTCTCGATCTGGCCCTTCACCTCGCCGGTCGGCTCGCCGCCCCCCTTGGGCTTCATGTTCGTCCAGAAGGTCGCGTGCAGCTTGTGGCCGGAGATGTGGAAGGCGAGGCTCTTCTCGAGCTGGTTGATGGCCCCGAAGTCGTCCTTCTGCCGGGCCTCGTGGAGCTTCTCCAGGGTCTGGTTCGCGCCCGTCACATAGGCCGCGTGGTGCTTGTCGTGGTGGAGCTGGAGGATCTTGGCGATGAGGTGCGGCTCGAGGGCGCTGTAGTCGTAAGGAAGATCGGGCAGCGTGTAGACCGGCATGGCAACTCCTTGTTCGATAATGGCCGATTCGCGGATGGCGATGACGCCCGGATTATCCCGTCGCCTCGCGGGCATTGTCAACGCGGGCCCCCTCCGAGAGCCCGGCCCCCGCGAGGACGCGACCTAGCGCCGGCGCAGCGTCCCGAGCCCCAGGGCGCCGTAGGCGGCGGTGTCCCACTCCGCGCCGACGAGACTGTCCCCTCCCGCCGTGAACGCGAACCGCTTCTGCTTGGAGGGATCCCGGGGCGGGCCGATCACGAGCCGGATCAATTCCCCGTCCCGCGACCACACCCCGCTCTCCACCCGTTCGCCCTTGCCCAGGTATTCCGTCTTGAGCACGCAG
>CAZWKH010000161.1:0-6411 GCA_964633885.1 uncultured bacterium
AAACGCTGTAATCAATTAATCCATAATATCTTACGCTGACACCACAGACTGGTGGGCGAAACAGGACTCGAACCTGTGACTTCTTGCGTGTAAGGCAAGCGCTCTAACCAACTGAGCTATTCGCCCGAAGCGGAGTTGCGGCGCCCCGTCGCCAGCCCGTAGGGCACCAGGACGCAGTAGCCGAGGACCAGCAGGATGGGGGCCGCGGTGATGGAGCCCCGGCTGAGCAGCACGAACCCGATCACGATCGCGGCCAGCGCAGCCCCCAGCACCGCGTAGTTGCGCGGTCCGAAGCTCAGGTCAGCAGACTCCCTCTCCACCCTCTGCCCGCCCTTGGCGGGTCTGGCCTTGACCTTCATCTGGTTCACGCGAGGTTCCTCCCTCAATCGGGACTAGGGGTCCCGGCCCAGCAAACGCGCGAGGCGCCGATTGCGCTGATGGCCCTCGAAATCGGGCGCGAAGAGATGGGTGCCGTCGCCGCGGGCCACGAAGTAGAGATCCCGGCAGGCCTCCTCCGGCCAGAGCACCGCCCGCAGGGACCCCAGGCCGGGGTTTCCGATGGGCCCGGGCGGCAGGCCGCCGACGCGGTAGGTATTATACGGCGAAGGGTGGGCCAGATCCTCGAGAAGGGTCCGGGGCCGGCGCTCCCCGATCGCGTAGAGCACCGTGGGGTCCGCCTGGAGCGGCAGCCCTCCCCGCAGGCGGTTCAGGTACACCGCCGCGATGCGGGGCCGCTCCTCTGCGACTCGCGCCTCCGCCTCCACGATGGAGGCCAGGGTCACCGCGGCGTTGAGGGAGATTCCCCGGTCGCGGGCCCTCTCCGCGAGGCCGTCCTGCCAGTGCCGGAAGAACTCCTCCACCATCCTGCGCACCACGACCCGCGCCGGGCCCCCGGGCACCAGACGATAGGTGTCCGGGAAGAGATAGCCCTCCGCGCTGGGGCCGGGAACCCCCAGGCCCCTCAGGAAGGGCCGGTCATGGGCCACGGCCAGGAAGGAGTCCGCGCCCCCCTCCACCCAGGGGCCCAGCACCTCGGCGACCTCGGCCGTCCAGAGCCCTTCCGGCACAGTGACCGAGGTGTCCTCCACATCGCCCCGGGCCAGCCGCTCGAGAATGCTCCAGGCCCACTCGCGCGAAGTGGCGCGGTAGGGTCCGGCCTTGAGCGAGGAGGACTTGCCGCGCATGAGGGCCAGGGCCATGAAGGCGCGCCGCTCGCGGATCACCCCAAGCCCCTGCAGGGACTCCGCGATCTCGGCGAGTCCTTCCCCCTGGGCGACGGTGAAGCTCACGCTGTAAGGAGTCCGATTGTCCACCGGGGCAAGAAGAGCGAGGAAGAAGGCGAGCGCCCCCGCGGCGAGCACGGCCAGGGCGATGCCTAGCCTACGCATGACCAGCCCGCGCGGGATCGGAGAGGAACTCCTGCAGGAGGAGAAGCGCCGCGACCTGGTCCACCCGCTCGCGCTCGGGGCGGGTCTCGCCCTGCTCGCGCAGCCAGCGGCGCGCGTCGTCGGAGGTGAGCCGCTCATCCAGGAAGCGCACGGGGAGCCCGCTCTCCCCGAGCGACGCGCCCAGCGCGCGGGCGCGGGCCGCCGCGGGGCCCTCGGTGCCGTCCATGTTGAGGGGAAGGCCGATCAGGACCAGATCCGCCTCCTCGCGCCGGGCGAGCCCCGCCACCTTCTCACGGGCGTCCCGGGCGCTGGTGACGCGCAGCGTGGCAAGCGGGCGGGCCACCAGTCCACTGGGGTCGCTCACCGCCACCCCAACCCGCCTCGTTCCCCAGTCCACGGCCAGGACCCGGCTCACCCGGCCTGCCCCTCCTCTTCGAGGGGCTGGCTGCGGTGCTTGACCAGGCGGACGATAGTCCCCCGGGTGAAGTCGAAGCTGACCTCGTCCATCATGGTCCGCATGATGTAGATCCCGCGGCCGCGGGTGGCCAGGAGATCGGGGGGCGGAAGCTGGTCGGCGAGGGCCGGGTCGAAACCCCTGCCCTCATCCGCCACCACCACGACGAGGGTGTCCGGCTGCATCTCGAAGGTCAGGCGCACCGGTCTGGAACTGTCCGCGTGGTGGCCGTGCTGGATGGCGTTCGTGCAGGCCTCGATCACCGAGATGGCCACCGCGTCCCGGTCCAGGTCCTCGAAGCCCATGAACTCCGTGATCCCGTCGGCGAGCTTGTCCACCACGCCCAGCAATTCCAGGCGGCTCGGGATGTCGATGCGGATGAGGGGTCCGTTGGCGGGTTCCTTCATGGCATCAGAAGCTGGCCAGGGCGCGGGTTTCGTCTTCGTAGGCGTCGAAGATCGTGTTGAGCTTGGTCACCATGAAGATCTGGTCGATGCGCTTGTTCACATGGACCAGCTTGAGGGTGCCGCCGGCGTTCTGGAGCGTGGTGTAGCCGGAGATGAGGATCCCCAGCCCGGTGGAGTTGACCCAGGAAACATGGGCCAGGTCCACGAGCAGCTTCTTGCGGCCGGCGGCGAGAAGGTCCTTCACCTGCTTGCGGAAGACCTCGGCGTCGGGGCCGCCCATGAGCTTGCCGTCCAGCCGGAGAATCGTGACCTCGCCGTTGTCCTCGCGCTTGATGTTCATGGCTCCTCCATGGCGTTGACCGAGAGGGCCGAGGGGGGAAGGCCCAGGCGCGCCGCCGCCTCTTTCAAATCCTCCGGCGGCTCGCTCGCGAAGGCGAGCCGCGCCCCCGTCACCGGGTGGCAGAAACTCAATGTCGCCGCGTGCAGCGCCTGCCGCTGCAGGACGGCCAGCGCCGCGCGCACCCGCTCCAGCGCGTCGGCGGGGACCGCCCCGTGGCGCCCCGCGCGCCCGCCGTAATCCGGGTCGCCGAAGACCGGATGGCCCAGGTGCTTGAGGTGGACCCGGATCTGGTGGGTCCTCCCCGTCTCGAGCGCGAGCGCCAGTGCGCTCACCGTCCCGTCGGACCAGAGCGCCTGGTAGCGCGTCGCGGCCTCGCGCCCGCCGCGGGCGACCACGCGCATGCGACGGCGGTCCGCACGGCTGCGGCCCAGAGCGGCGCTGATTCTACCGCGTTCCGGGTCCGGGCGGCCCCACACGATCGCCCAGTATCGCCGACCGACCTCCCGGCGGGCCAGAGCCTTCGAGAGCCTTTCGTGGGCGCAGTCCGTCTTGGCCACCACCAGGAGCCCGCTGGTCCCCCTGTCGAGCCGGTGGACGATCCCTGGCCGGATGGGCGCGCCCAGCCCGCTGAGCGGGGTTCCCCGGCCCAGGAGCGCGTTGACCAGGGTGCCTCGGGAGCGCCCTGCCCCGGGGTGGACGCTCATGCCGGCGGGCTTGTCCACCACGAGCACCGCGTCGTCCTCGTAGACCACCACCAGCGGGATGGCCTCCGGGATGGGCGTGGGCTCGGGCGGGGGCGGCACCGAGACCTCGATGGTCTCCCCGGCCTTGAGGGGGTGGCCGGCCTTGACCGGGGTCCCGTCCACCAGGAGAAGCCCCTGGTCGGCCAGCTTCTTGATCTGGGACCGCGAGAGACCGTCCAGCCGCGTTTCGAGGAACCGGTCGAGACGCCCGCCCGCTTCAGCCGTCGAGACGCGATGGCGCCACGGCATCCGGCTGCTCCCTGGGCTTGTCGCACAGGACGAGCCCGATCGCGAGCCAGACCACGCCGATCGACACGGCGGAGTCGGCGGCGTTGAAGACCGGCCAGTAGTGGGGCGGGATGCCGATCTGGATGAAGTCGACCACCTCGCCGAGCCGCACGCGGTCGATGAGGTTGCCGATGGCGCCGCCCAGGATGAGGCCGAGAGGAATGAGGGTGGAGCGGCGGGTCTGCGGGCGCCAGGCCACCACGATCACCACGACGACGGCCAGGATGGAGATGACGATGAGCGGCCAGCGGCTGCCGGGGAAAAGCCCGAAGGCCGCGCCCGGGTTGCGGATGTAGGTGAGCCGGGCGACATCGCCGAAGACCCTGCGCACCTCGTGCAGCGACATGGTGGCGACCACCAGGCGCTTGGTGAGGATGTCCAGGACCAGCACGCCCAGCGCGATGAGGAGGAACCCGATGCGCGGCCGGGTCAGCGGACGACTCTCCTCTCCTGGGCCGCCTGGCAGTGGATGCAGAACCGGGCCTGGGGCAGCGCAAGGAGCCGTTCACGGGCGATCTTTCCGCCGCAGCCCTCGCAGGTGCCGTACTCGCCCCGGTAGACGCGCCGCAGTGCGGCGATGGTGTCGAAGAGGAGCGCCCCTTCCGTGGAGGAGCGCAGGTAGCTCATCTCGCGCTCGAAGGCGTCGGTGCCGAGATCGGCCATGTGGAAGGAGTAGGACGAGAGATCGCCGGAGGCCTCCTTGATGTTCTGGGCCATGGTGGCGTCCAGCCGGCCGATCTCCTGGACGAGCTGCTCGCGCTGCTCGAGGAGCTTCTTCTCGAAAGCCGCGAGATCCTTCTTGTTCATGCCCCTGCCCTTTCCAAGCGCACCGTGACCGCCTCCCCGTCCACATCCCAGGTCTCGCCCGGGCCGCCGGGGGGGCCGATCGTAAAGGTCCCGGCGAGGAGCTCGGCCTGGACATAGGCCCGATGCTCCTCCACCGCTTCCGCGAGGACCCCGCCGAGGCCCAGCGCCACCGAGACGCGGTCGGTGATGGCAAGCCCCTGCTCCTTGCGCAGGTTCTGGAGGCGGTGCACCAGCTCGCGCACCATCCCCTCGCGCTCCAGCGCCGGGGTGAGCCCCGTCTCCAGTGCCACCCGAAGATCCCCGTCCTGGGCCAGCGCCAGGCCCTCCAGCGGGAACTCCTCGATCTCGACTTCCGTGGCGAGGATCTCGACCTCGCCGTGCCCCTCGACGGACAGCCGCCAGAGGCCTTCGGCCTGGCCGGCACGGACCGCCTCCGAGGCGAGCCCCTTGATCGCCGCCGCCGCCTTGTTCACATCGCCGCCGAAGCGGGGCCCCAGTGCCTTGAAGCTCGGCTTGAGCCTCGCGCCCAGGATCGCCGCGGGCGGCACGAAGTCTACTTGCTTGACATTGATTTCGTCGCGGATGACTTCGAGGAGGGCTTCCTCCAGCGCGCCGGGGCCGCCGGCCACCAGAAGCCGGGAGAGCGGCTGGCGCACCTTGAGCCCGGCCTGGGTGCGGGCGGCGCGGGCCAGCTCGGTGACGGCCAGGGCTCGGGCCATGGCCTCTTCCAGCGCGAGGTTGCGGCGTTCATCCCCCGGAGCGGGATAGGAGGCCAGGTGGACGCTGACCGGGGCCTCGGGGTCGTAGGGCACCACCAGGGCGCGATGGAGCGTCTCGGCCAGGAAGGGGGCGAAGGGAGCCAGGAGCCGCGCGACCACGGCCAGGGCCTCGTGGAGGGTCGCGTAGGCGGCGTCCTTGTCCGGACCCCGCTCCCCCTTCCAGAACCGGCGCCGGTTGCGGCGCACATACCAGTTGCTGAGCTCGTCCTGCACGAAGGCCGAGAGGGTGCGGCCCGCGCGGGTCATCTGGTAGTTGGCCAGGTCCTCGCGCATGGAGGCGGAGACCGCGTCCAGGCGGGAGAGGAGCCAGCGGTCAATGAGGGGACGCTCGGCGAGGGGAGGGGCGGCGGCGCCGGGGGTCCAGCCGTCCACATTGGCGTAGCTGGCGAAAAACGCCGCCACATTGCGCAGGGTGCCGAAGAACTTGCGGGCGACCTCGGTGACGCCCTCCCGGGAGAACCGGGTGGTGACCCAGGGGGGCGAGTTGGTGAGGAGGTACCAGCGGAGCGCGTCGGCGCCTTCCGCCCCGAGAACTTCCCAGGGGTCGACGGCGTTGCCGAGCCGCTTGGACATCTTGCGCCCGATCTCGTCCAGGATGAGCTCGTTGGCCATCACGGTCTTGAACGGGGCGCGGCCCTCGACCAGGGTGGCGATGGCCAGGAGCGAGTAGAACCAGCCCCGGCTCTGGTCGATCCCCTCGCAGATGAAGTCGGCGGGGAACATGGCCTCAAAGAGGTCGCGGTTCTCGAAGGGGTAGTGCCACTGGGCGAAGGGCATGCTCCCCGAGTCGAACCAGACATCCACCACCTCGCTCGCACGGCGCATGGAGCCGCCGCAGGCCTCGCAGGTCAGGGCGACCTGGTCCACATAGGGGCGGTGAAGATCCTCCGGGACGGCGCCGCCCCGGGCGGCGATGTCGTCGCGGCCGCCGATGCAGACCACCTTGGCGCAATCGGGGTTCCCGCAGGTCCAGAGGGGCATGGGGGTGCCCCAGTAGCGGTCGCGGGAGATGGCCCAGTCCACATTGTTCTCGAGCCAGTTCCCGAAGCGGTTCTTCCCGACCTGGGGAGGGAACCAGCGCACCCGGTCGTTCTCCGCCAGCATCTTCTCCTTGAGTGCCGTGGTGCGCAGGTACCAGGAGTCGCGGGCGTAGTAGAGGAGCGCGGTGTCGCAGCGCCAGCAGAAGGGGTAGCTGTGCTCGTGGT
>CAZWKH010000162.1:0-6389 GCA_964633885.1 uncultured bacterium
TCGGCCCGGTGGGGGACCGGGAGGAGGCCCGGCGCCGCCTGGGGGTGACCGCGCGGGAGGTGGCGCTCTTCTTCGGCTTCATTCGCCGGTACAAGGGACTTGCGAACCTGCTGCGCGCCGTGGCGCTCGTCCCACGGGAACGCAGCTTCCAGCTCCTGGTGGGTGGGGAGTTCTACGAGGACGAGGCGGCCACCAAGGCGCTCATCCGGGAGCTGGGCATCGCGGATCGCGTGGTGCTCCACGACCGTTACATCGCCAACGAAGAGGTGGCCGACTTCTTCGGCGCCGCGAATGTGGTGGTGCTGCCCTACATCACCGCGACCCAGAGCGGCATCATCCAGATCGCCATGAACTTCGACCGCCCGGTCATCACCACCGCCGTGGGCGGCCTCCCCGAGGTGGTGCGGGCGGGGGTCCTCGGCGAGGTGGTCCCCCCCGAGGACCCGGCGGCCCTGGCCGCGGCCATGGTGGACTACTTCGACAGCGGCAAGGAAGCGCTCTACACGCCCAACATGGCCGCGGAGAAGGCGCGCTACTCCTGGGGCCGGATGGTGGACGCCCTGGAGGTGTTCGCGCGCGCGGAGACGCCGAGATGACCCGCCGCCGCGTGCTCGTCGTGGCTTACTACTTCCCCCCCTCCGGCGGGCCCGGAGTGCAGCGGGTGCTCAAGTTCGTGCGCTACCTCCCCGAGTTCGGCTGGGACCCCGCGGTGCTCACCGTGCGCGACGCGGACTATCCCGCGCGGGACGAGTCGCTGCTCGCCGAGATCCCCGCCTCGGTGCCGGTGGAGCGCACGGCCATTCCCGAGCCCTACACCCTCTACCGGCGGCTCACCGGGCAAGCCAGGGGCGCGGCGGTGGATGTGAATGTGAACCGGGATCCCGGGGTGCGGGTGCCGGCGCGGGAGCGTCTCGCCCAGTGGGTGCGCGGGATGCTCTTCATCCCTGACGCGCGGGCGGGCTGGCTCCTCACCGGGCGCGGCCCCGGGGTGCGCTTCGCGAAGCGCCTCGGCGTGGATCTCGTCTACTCCTCTTCTCCGCCCTACAGCTGCGCGCTGCTCGGCCGCGCGGTGGCCCGGGGCGCGGGGATCCCCTGGGTGCCCGAGTTCCGCGATCCCTGGACGGGGTTCCTGAGCGCGCCGCGCCGCCCCGAGCCCGCGCGCAGCATCGACCGCCGCCTCGAGCGCGGCGTCTACCGCGACGCGCCGCGGGTGGTGGTGGCCTGGCAGGGCATCGCGAGGGACTTCCAGGCGAAGTACCCCGCCGAGGACGCCTCCAAGTTCGTGCACATCGCCAACGGCTACGATCCCGAAGACCTCGAGGGGATCGCGCCCGTCGCCAACGACCGCTTCACGCTGGTCTACACGGGGTCCATGTACGGCGTGCGCAACCCGGATACCCTTCTACAGGCCGCGGCGCGGCTCGCCGCCGCGGGGCGCATCGATCCCGCGCGGGTGCGCCTGCGCTTCGTGGGCCGCTTCGGGGAGGAAGTGCGGGTCATGTTCCGCCGCCCCGAGGTCGCAGCGATGGTGGAGGAGCGCGGCTACGAGCCCCACGCGCGGAGCGTGGCGGAGATCCTCGGCGCCCACGCGCTTCTCCTCGTGGTGGACGAGGCGCCCGGGGCGGAAGGCATTGTTCCGGGAAAGGTCTTCGAGTACATTGGCGCGAGACGGCCGGTGCTGGCCCTGGCCCCCGAGGGGGCCGTCGCGGAGCTGATCCGCGACACGGGAGCGGGCAAGGTCATCCGCAATCACGATGTGGCGGGCATCGCCGAGGCGCTGGCCGCCCTCTACGAGGAGTGGCTCCGCACCGGCGCCACCGCGTTCCCCGGCCGCGACGAGGCGGCGGCCCGCGTGAGCCGCCGCGAACGCACCCGCGACCTGGCCCGTCTCTTCGACGAGGTCCTGGAGGCACAGCATGGCGCGTAAGCCCGCGCAGAAGGACGCCCCGGCGGAACCCCGCCGCGGATCGACGGCCCTCCCCGGGGAGCCCGCCTGGGCCGAGGCCCTGGAGCGGCGCGGATTCTGGATCGCCGCCGCGGCTCTGGCCTTCCTCCTCGTGGTGTTCTTCCACCAGGTCTTCTTCGGCGGCAAGGAGTTCCAGACCCCGGATGTGATCGCGAGCCTGGCCCAGCGCACCTATGTCCAGGAGTCCTTCCACTCCGAGGGCTCCCTGCTCGAGCGCTACCCGCTCTGGACGCCCTACATCTTCTCGGGGATGCCCTCCTTCGGCAGCCTTATCGCCGCGCCCTACACCAATCCGATGAGCTTCCTGCTCACCCCCATCCCCGGGGTGTTCAAGGTGGTCGCCTACTACTTCGTGCTCGGGCTCTTCACCTGGCTCCTTCTGCGCCGGCTGGGACTGCGGGCGCTGAGCGCGCTCTTCGGGGCGACGGCCTTCCTGTTCTGCGCCCATGTCGTCACCCTGATCATGTTCGGGCATAACTCCAAGATCGCCACCCTCATCTTCCTGCCCCTCGTGCTCCTGGCCACCCACGAGCTGTGGCTGCGGCTCACCCTGCGCTGGGCCGGGATTCTCGCCCTGGCCATCGGCATCATGCTCGTCTCCTCGCACCTGCAGATCTCGTACTACACCTTCCTGGCGGCGGGGCTGTACCTGGTCGTGGCCACGGTGGATTCGCTGCGGCGGGGGATGAAGGCCCCGGCGGTCCTGGGACGATGGGGGGTCTGGGCGGCCGCCTTCGGCGTGGGGCTTGCGGCGAGCGCGGTGCTCTTCCTCTCCGTGCAGGAGTACTCCACCCACTCCATCCGCGGAGGGACGGGCGGCGGGCTGCCCTACGACTACGCCACCAACTGGAGCTTCCACCCCCTGGAGATCGCCACCTTCTTCGTGCCCTCCTTCATGGGGTTCGGCCAGAGCACCTACTGGGGCTGGATGCCGTTCACCGATTTCCCGCATTACGAGGGCATCCTCGTGCTGGTGCTGGCCGCTCTGGCGGTGGCGATGCGGCCGCGGGAGCGCGTGACCCTGTACCTGATCCTCCTCGGGGCGATCGCCCTGGTGCTCTCCTTCGGCAAGCACCTCCCGCTGCTCTACGGGCTCTTCTTCGAGTACTTCCCCCAGTTCAACAAGTTCCGCGTGCCCAGCATGATGCTGGTGCTGTTCCAGTTCGCGACGGCGGTCCTCGCGGCCATCGGCCTGGACCGGCTGGCACGCGCCGAGGCCTCCGAGCGCGCCCGGATGGCGCGGGCGCTGCGGACGATCGGCGCGGCGACGGCGGCGGTGGTGGTCTTCGTGGGCGTGCTCTCCGTCTCCGGCGTGCTCAAGAATGCGGCGGCGAAGCGGCTCGCCGAGCGCGGACCGGAGATGGGCCTGAGCCCGGAACAGGTAGGGCCCTGGGTCGCGGGGACCGTCGCGGAGATCACGCGCATGGCCGGCCGGGACGCGCTCATCGCGCTCCTGGTGCTGGCCGCGGGCCTGGCCCTGGCCGCGGCGAGGCTGCGGGGGAAGATGTCCGGCGGCGCGTTGACGGCCGCGGTGCTGGGGGTGGTCTTCCTGGACCTATGGCGCGTGGGCGCCAAGCCGGCGGATTACCACCCCCGTGGGGAGCGCAGCCAGGTCTTCGCCGCCACCCCGGCGGTCGAGTTCCTGCAGCAGGAGAAGGAGCCCTACCGCATCCTCCCGCTCACCGGGCAGGGCACGAACAAGAACTGGTTCGCCTACTTCAAGATCTCGAGCATCCAGGGCTACCACGCGGCCAAGATCAAGATCTACCAGGATCTCATCGACGAGCAGGGCCCGGCCGGGGTCATGAAGCAGCTCTCACGGGGCAACCTCAACATCATCAACATGCTGAACGCCCGCTTCCTGGTCGCGGACCAGGAGATCGTGGGCGGGCCGCTGCAGACGGTGGTGCGCGGCGACCAGTTCGTGATGCGCAACGCCTCGGCGCTCCCCCGCATGTGGTTCGTGGACGGGGCGCGGGTCGTGGCGGACGAGCGGGCGCATCTCCAGGCCGTGGCCGATCCCTCCTGGCGCCCCGAGGCCGAGGCGCTCCTCTTCGCCGACCCCGGCCCGCTGGACTCCGGCCGGGGCGGGACCGCGCGGGTCACCCGCTACGAGCCGCGGGAGATCCACGCCGAGCTGGAGTCTCCGAGCAACGCGCTCCTCGTGATCAGCGAGGTGTTCTACGAGCCGGGCTGGAACGCCTGGCTGGACGGGAAGCCCGCCGAGGTGCTCCGCGCGAACTATGTCTTGCGGGCGGTCCGCGTCCCGCCGGGCAAGCACGAGCTGCGCATGCGCTTCGACCCGCCCGCGTTCCGCATGGGCGTGTTCCTGAGCGTCGGGGCCTACGCGCTCATCGCGCTGGCTCTGGCGGCGTCGTTCGTGGTGGACCGGCGGCGCGGCGCGGCGGGTACCCCTGCACCCCCTCGGAGTGCGCGCTGAAGTAGATCCCCTGTTCCGTGCGATTCCCAGGGAAAGAGAGAAGCCGGTGGGGTGTCCCCACCGGCTTCTCCCTGCCGTTAGATTCCGGACAGGTTATTGCCCGAGGTGGATCAGGCGCGATGTGGCCTGCCTTCCGTTTCCCTCGATGACCGCGATGTACATTCCCGCGGGGAGAGGGGTTCCCCGATCGCTCACCGCCGTCCAGGGCCAGCGGTGCTCGCCCGCGGTGACCATACGCTCGGGAAGCCTGCTCACCCTGGCCCCCCGCACATCATAGACGGTGACGGCGATCCTGCCCGGCGTATCGGTGCTGAATCCGATCACAGTGCCGGCCCGGAACGGATTGGGCTGGGCCGCGAGAGCGCGCAGCCCGGCGGAAACGGTCGGGCCGATGCGGACCTCGGCCCCCTCCCATGCGATCTGCAGGGGCCGTCCTCCCGGCCCATAGGCCCGGAGTTCCCCGGGAGTCCCGTCCATCAGCAGCGGCGTCCGCAGGCCGGGGGCCCAGCCCTTACCCGAGCTGGTGAACGCCAGAGCGACGCGGCGACCATCGGAAAGCCGGCCGACGCTCAGCTGCAGCGGGGCCAAGCCGGGAAGCGCCTGAGGAATCGGAGTCCCGGCCGGGATCGTGAACTGGATACCCCGGACCTCCGCATCGGCACGCACGAGCAGCTCTCCCGCCGCGACGGTCAGGGGCTCGATCCCGGGAGAGGGGGCCTCGGGGTCGCCCAGGATGAGGTCGAGGAGGCAAGTCACATCGAGGGCATCGAAGCTCGCGTCGTCGTTGCAGTCGGCCTCGACGAGTTCGTCCGCGGTAGGTGGATCACCCGCACCCAGGATGATCTCCACGAGCCGCACGAGGTCACCCACATCCACGAGATTGTCCGCGTTGATGTCGCCGTCGAGGCGGGTCACCGCGAAGTACCCATCCTCGGTGGCCAGCGTCACCGCGTGGCCCAGAGGGTCGGACATCACCACTCCGGAAAGGCCGAGCGCCAGCGTGTCCCCCAGAACCGCGCCCGGCAGGACGCTCACTTCGAGATCCAGAATCTGACCGCTGCCCGAGGCGATCATGCCTCCTGCAGGGCTGTAGACCAGAATATGGGCATTCCCGCCGTCGACAAAGGACGCGGTCATGGCCGCCGCCCGTCCCACCGGGTGGACGGCAACCACCTCGATTCCGTCCGGGACATCGGAGCAGCGGAATTCCAGAGCAGGCGCGGCAACATTGCTGGTAAGAGATACGGGGACCCGCACCGTGCCGATCCCGGAGATCCCCTTCCCGCTGCCCACGGACAGGAGACCTGGCGGAGGAGCCGGTCCGTTCTCCGCGATCAGAACACGGGTGTCGGCCACAATCCCCGTCACCTCCTGGACGATTCCCGACGGCCAGAGGACCGACACATCGACCTCGGTGGCGGCTCCCAGCCCAAACTCGGCCGTCAGCGAGCACTGGCCGAGATAGCCTGAGCCTCCCGAGATTTCGCGAATCTGGGTCGTACCCCCGGCGGCGACCGACACGCGGGCTCCGATACCCGATCGGTTGGAGTAGTCACCCAGGAGGTCGATCTGAAGCCAGTGGTTTCCCGGGGCGAGATCGTTCCGGTACAGCACTCCTCCGGCCGTGCCGTCCGCAAGGAATAGATCGACATCCCCGTCGTTGTCGTAGTCGGCCCATACCGCGGAATTGGCGGCGGCCAGACTTCCCAACGGAGAGGCAGTCACATCGGTGAAGGCGTTCCCGCCGTCGTTACGGAAGAGGTGGTCCGCGTTCTCGGCATCCCCATTGGCGAGGTAGAGATCGAGATCGCCGTCGTTGTCGTAGTCGGCCCAGGAAACCCCGCGACCGTACCCGGCATCTGCCAGGGGAGCTTGGGTCACCTCGGTGAAGTACCCGTCACCGTCGTTTCGCACAAGACGGTTGGGATAGCCCCATCGTGAGATGTAGAGGTCGAGATCGCCGTCGTTGTCGTAGTCGCCCCA
>CAZWKH010000163.1:0-6382 GCA_964633885.1 uncultured bacterium
GTGGAAGCGCAGGCAGAGGCGATAGTAGGTCGCGAATCCGGGGAGGCCGCGCAACGAGGGATCGGAGCGCTCCCGGAAGAGGCGCGGGGCCAGCAGGACCACCAGGAAGAGCAGCATCATGGCCAGTCCCGGCTTCCAGCTCGTCAACCGAACCCCCTTCCGGCGCCGTCGCCGGGGCGCGGAGTGTAGCATGGCATTGCGGATGCGCCCGACTCTGCTCGGGTGTGCGCTCACCGTCTGTCTGGCGGCCTGCGATGGAGGGGCCGGCCGGGGAGTGCTCGCGGAATCGGGCCCCCTGAGCCAGGCCGACCGGGCCCTGACCCTCAACGATGTCCCCCGCGCGCGCACGATCCTCGAGGGTCTGCTCGTCCAGGACCCGGACGCCTTCGCCCCGCGCTATCGCCTCGGCGCGCTGGGCGTCGACGACGCGCCGCGCGACGCCATCGCGAATCTGGAAGCCGCCGCGGCCCTGGAGCCGGCCCATCCGGGACCGCCCGGCTTCACCGCGCTGGCCCGCTACCGGCTGAGCGACTTCCAGGGGGCGGAGCGCGCGTTGCGCATGGCCTGGGATCTCGCGCGGACCCGCGCCGGTCTCTCTCTCCCCGACACCTCGGAGGCGCTGCGCCGCGGGATCGAAGAGCTCCACGGGGAGCGGTTCGTGGCGGCGGTGGACGCCTTCGCGGAGGTGCTGGCCGCGGATTCCTCGCAGGCGGCGGTGTGGGTGCTCTCGGGAAGGGCGCTGCGACGCGGCGGAGCGCTGGACCGCGCCGAACGCGCGGCCGCGCGCGCCCTGGATCTCTCGCCGGACCTTCCCGCGGCGCGGGTGCTGCGCGCCTCGGTGTGGACCGCGCAGGGGAAGCTGGCCGAGGCGCGGGCCGAGCTCGAGGCGCTCATCGAGGGCCATCCGGACCTCGCCGAGGCCCATTACGAGCTGGGCCTGGCCCACCGCAAGAACAACGACTACCGGGCGGCCGCCCTCGCCTTCTGGCGGGCCGCCCTGGCGGACCCCACCGAGACGGAGCATCACCAGGCGCTGGGGCAGATCCTCCTGCGCATGGGAGCCCCCGAGGCGGGCACGAACGCGCTGCAGCACGCGGAGTGGGTCAGAGGCTTCTTCGACCGCCGCTTCGGACGAGGGTCATTCCGCCGGCCGCGCTGAGCGCCTCCGGCAAGGACACCCGCGCGATCCGGTCCGTGTTGAGCGTGGGCGCGCCGTGGTGCTCCTCGATGCGGCCCTCCGCGACATAGGGGCCGAGATCGCGCACCGCGCCGCGATGCCGCGCACAGACGGGCGGGAAGAGGGTGCATTCGAGAAGCCCCGTCTCGTCCTCCAGGGTCACGAAGAGCATCCGCCGCCCCTGGCGGGTGGGCACGGCGCGACGGGCCGCGACCAGCCCGGCCACCCGCAGCCGCGAGCCCAGGCGCGACTCCGCATCGCGCAGGGGGACGGCGGCCCGCAACGACGGCTCGGCTCGGAAGGCGCGCATGGGATGGTCCAGCGCGCAGAGTCCGAGCACGCTCCACTCGAGCCACAGCCGTTCCTCCGGTGAGAAGTCCGCGATGGCGGGCGTCTCCCAGGGCGCGCGGGGGAGGACTTCGGTCTCGAAGAGATCGCCCGCGGTGCGCGCGGCGCCGCGAAACGCCTTGAGCGCGACGGCGGCCAGGCAGAAGAGCTCCGGCCGCGTGCGCCCGGTGAAGTCGAAGGCGCCGCCCGCGACCAGCGCCTCCAGCTCCGGGCGGGCGGCCGGCACGCGGGCGCGGAAGTCCTCCAGGCTCGCGAAGGGACGGCGGCGGCGTTCGGCGAGGATCGCGGCGAGGGTGCTCGCCCGCAGGCCGCGCACCCGTTCGAGCCCGATCCGGATGGCGCCCTGTTCCGTGGTGAAGCCCTCCTGTGAACGGTTCACATCGGGGAGCAGCACCCGCACGCCGCGGCGCTTGGCGTCCTCCAGGTGGGTGCGCTTGTCGTACATGCCGGCGTGGTGGTTCATGAGGGCCACCGCGAACTCGGCGGGGTAATGCGCCTTGAGCCAGGCCGCCTGCCAGGCCAGCACGCCGTACCCCGCGGCGTGCGCCTTGCAGAAGGCGAAGGCCCCGAACTGCAGGAGCCCCTCCCAGATCGCCCGGGCCGTGTCCGGCGCGTAGCCGTTGCCCCGCGCGCGGGCCAGGAACATGCCCCGCATCTCCTCGCGGGCGGCCGCGCTTCCGCCGGCGATCGCACGGCGCAGCACATCGCCGTCCTCCAGGGGGAGCCCGGTCACCGCGGCCGCGACGCGCATCACATCCTCCTCGTAGAGGGGCACGCCGAAGGTCCCGCGCAGGACGGGCTCCAGGCGCGGGTCCAGGTAGCCGGCGGGCTCCAGCCCCCGCGCGCGGCGGCAGAAGCGCTCCTTCATGCCGCTCGCCGCGGGGCCGGGGCGGATGAGCGCCACCGCGGCGATGGCGGTGGCGAGATCGCGGGTGGCGAGCATGCGGTTCAGGTTGCGCATGCCGGGCGATTCCATCTGAAACACGCCGAGGCTGTCGCCGCTCGAGAGGAGCCGCGCGGTCGGCGGATCCTCGTGGGGGAAGGCCTCGGGATCGAGGCGGGGGCCGCCCCCGGCCTCGACGAGCTCCACCGTCTCGCGGATCGTGGAGATCGCGCGGTTCCCGAGCAGGTCGATCTTCACGAGCCCCACCGCCTCGACGGCGCGCATCTCGAACTGGGTGCAGAGGATTCCCTTGGCCGCCTCCTCCAGCGGCACATAGCGCTCCAGCGGCGTGTCCGCGATCACGATGCCGCCGGGGTGGAGGCCAAGGTGGCGCGGGAGGCCCACCCACCGCTCCGCCTGCTCCAGCACCCGCGGCCACGGCGGATCCTCGCGGGGGATCTCGCGGCCGCGGGGCACGCGATCCAACGCCTGGCGCAGCGGCATCTCGGAGGCGTGCGGCACGCAACGGCCGAGGCGATCCACGGTGGCGTTGGCGACGCCGTGCGCCTTGGCCGCCTCGCGGAACGCCGAACGCATGCCGTAGGTGTTGTGGGTCGAGATCATGGCCACGCGATCGCGGCCGTAGGCGGCGTAGACATGCTCGATCACCTCGTCACGGCGCTTCCAGCAGAGATCCACATCCAGGTCGGGCCAGTCGGGGCGCTTCTCGTGGAGGAAGCGCTCGAAGGCGAGGCCGTAGCGGATGGGGTCCACATTGGTGATGCCGAGCACGAAGGAGGTGACCGCGCTGGCGCCGCTGCCGCGCCCCACCGTGGCCACGCCGCGCTCGCGTCCGAACCGCACGATCTCCCCCACCACGACGAAGTAGGACGAGAAGCCGAGGCGCTCGATGATCTCGAGCTCGCGGTCGAGCTGCCGGGCGGCGGCGGGGGCGGCGATGCGGCTCCCGTAGCGGCGGGTGAAGCCCGCTTCGCAGAGGGCGCGCAGGTGCGAGGCGGCGGTCTCCCCCGCGGGGAGCGGCGGATCGGGGAAGATCCAGCGCTTGCGCTCGAGGGTGAAGGTGCAGGAGTCGGCGATGCGGCGCGTGTTGGCAAGCGCGGCGGGATGGCGTCGGAACACCGAGGCCATCGCCGCCGGCGCCTTGAAGTAGGCCTCGCGTGGCGCGAGGCCGGTCGCGGCCAGACGCTCGATCAGCGTGTTCTCGCGGATGGCGGTGAGCGTGGCGTGAAGGCGGCGGTCTTCGCGACGCAGGAAGTTCACCGCGCCGGTGGCAACGGTGTCGAGCCCGAGCGAGCGGGCGGCGTCGGCCACCGCGGCAAACGCGGGCTCGCCGTGGCGCGGAGCCTGGAGCTCGCCCCAGAGCGATCCGCGCGGGACGACGCGGGCAAGCGCGGTGAGGAGGGTCGCGTCCGCGGCGAGGACATGGAGGCCGCGATGGATCTCGGCGAGGGCGGGGACGAGGCGGAAGCGGGGATCGAGTGCGCGCCGCGTGAGGAGGCGGCAGAGGTTCGCATAGCCCTCGGTGTCGCGGACGAGCAGAACCGCCGTGCCGTCCGGACCGTCCACCTCCGCGCCCAGGATCGGGCGCATGCCGCGCTCGCGGCAGGCGCGCGTGAAGGCGACGGCGCCGTAGAGGTTGTTGCGGTCCGTGAGCGCGAGGGCGTCGTGTCCGTAGAGCAGAGCCTGATCGACCAGGCGTTCCACCGGCGCCGTGCCTCGCCCGAGCGAGTACGCGCTCCGGGCGTGAAGGGGAATGTAGGGGAGCATCGAGGGGATCTCCGGGGGGAGGCCGGCTTTTCAGAATAGCAGACCCGGGCGGTCCGGAATGTTGCGACATGCACATTCGTGTTGACATGACGTCCTCAGAGTCCAAAACTACTGGCGTGACTTGAGTGGGCACCCTGAATGATGAAGTGCTTGCTTCGCGGCCCCTCCCGTAACTCGAGTCGAAAGTCGCGGGCTTGCGTCCTGTGCTTGCGCCCCGTCCCAGGCGATCCTTGGGAGCTTTCGAGATGACGACTCGAGGTTCGCGCGTCATCGATCGCGGGTTCAGGGGGCGCGTGCGGCGTCTTCACCCTCTCCCAGGTGGCGTCGCGCGCATCCTTGTTGCTCTGCCCCTGCTCGCCGGCTGCGGCAAGGACAAACCCCCGGGCCCGGACACGACCCCCCCCTCTGCGGTAACCGACCTCGCGCTGGTGAGCACCACGGAGACCAGCCTCACCGTCACCTGGACCGCGCCGGGGGATGACGGGGACAAGGGGCGCGCGGCTTCCTACGACCTCAGGTATTCGCTCGCGGCGTTGCCGGCGGCTTGGGACACCGCGGCGGTGGTTGCGGGTCTTGCCGCTCCTGCTCACCCGGGTGAGCAGGAGACGGTCACGGTCACTGGGCTCGCGCGGAACGGCATTTATTTCGTGGCGCTGCGCACCCTCGACGACGCCGGGAACGCGTCGGATCTCTCGAACATCCTCCAGGCCCAGGCGGGTGACATGGTGCCGCCGGGCCAAGTGACGGACCTTGCCGCGGGCACCTTGGAGCCCCGAGCGGTGACACTGGAGTTCTCCGCACCCGGGGATGACGGGTACATCGGGACGGCGGCGGCCTATGAGGTGCGCCGGAGCGCCACGCCGCTGACGGAGGCGGACTGGGCGGACGGAACCCCGCTCGAAGTGGCGCAGTCACCGCAACCGTCGGGGTGGTCGGAGGCGGTGCGGGTGCGTGGGTTCACCCCGTTGGAGACGGTGCATGTGGCGCTCCGTGCCCGGGATGATGGCGGGAACCTGGGGCCGGTGTCGAACGATGTAGAGGTGACACTGCCGGCGGACACGGTGGCCCCGGCGGCGATCAAGGACCTGGCGGTGGGGGGGATCGAGCTCTTCACCCAGACGCTGAGCTGGACCGCGCCGGGCAACGACGGGAGCGAAGGGCGGGCGGCAGCCTATGCGATCCGATACGCGGAGGCGGCGATCACCGCGGACACCTGGGATGGCGCGACTCCGGTCTCTGTGAGCTTGACCCCGAAGGAGGCGGGGGAATGGGAGGAAGTGACGCTGACGGGTCTGCCCGGGGGGAAGTGGCTGTGGTTCTGCGTTCGGGCGGTGGACGACATGGGGAACTGGAGCGGGGTGTCGAACGCGACCAAGAGCTATGTGAGGCGGGAGCCGAGGGTGTGGGCGATCCGGGTGGATGGGAGCGGGGATGCGCCGGGGGTGCAGGCGGGGATCGACAGCGCGGGGGCCGGGGACACGGTGCTGGTGTACCCCGGGTGGTACTACGAGAACATCGACTACCTGGGGAAGGACCTTGTGGTGAGGAGCGCGGAAGGCCCGGAGGGAACGATCCTGGATGGGAGCACCCGGGACAGCTCGGTCGTGGTGATCCGGCGGGGCGAGACCCGGGCTGCGGTGCTGGAGGGGTTCACGATCACGGGGGGCATAGGCACATGGAACGGAGACGACAACGATGGAGCAGGGGTCTACTGCGTTAACAGCTCCCCGGTCATCAAGGGGAATCGGATCATCGGGAACCACTGCACGCTTGGGGGGCTGGGTGGCGGCATCTGCGCGGGGGCTCGACGGCAGGACGGAGATCCGCTCGCTGCCCGGATCGAAGGAAACCTGATCGAGGGTAACTCAGCCGGAAGGAATGGAGGGGGGATCGCCTGCTTCAACGGAGAGCACGAGATCGTCGGCAACACATTCCGTGGGAACACCTGTGCCGCGGATGGCGGCGGGATCTGGGTCTGGATGACCAGCGGAAGAGTCCTGATTAGGGGCAATGAGTTCTGGGGCAACATGGCGGGGGATCACGGTGGTGGGGTATACGCGTACGGGGCTCCCGCCGCTCGGCCCTACATGATCGAGCGTAACCTCTATGTGAACAATCAAACCACTGGGGTGGGGCACAATGGGGCCACCGGATCCGGGGGGGGGACCGCGGCACTAAGATATGGG
>CAZWKH010000164.1:0-6308 GCA_964633885.1 uncultured bacterium
GGATACGCCATCACCTGGGATGTGGACGACATCCCCCTGGCCCTGCTCGACCAGGACGGGAGCCCGGAGAGCCGCGAGCTCATCGACGCGATCCGCGCCTCCGGCTACTTCACGATCACGAAACATCTGGCGCGCCCCGCCGAGGCGGACGCGATCCTCGACCGGGGCGCGGCGCTCATGGTGCTCGTGATCCCGCCGGGCTTTGCCGACGCCATCGCCTCCGGGCGCACCGCGGTGGCCCAGGCGCTGGTGGACGGGAGCGACGCCAACACCGCCTCCATCGCCCTGGGCTACGCGGAGGCCATCGCCCAGCGCTACTCGTCGCAGCTTCTCCTGGAGCGGCGCGAGGTCCGCCCGCCGGTGAGCCCCGAGATCCGCGTCTGGTACAACGAGGAACTGTCGAGCCGGAACATGATCGTGCAGGGGCTGGTGGCGGTGATCATGATGATCATCGCCGCGATGCTCACCTCCCTCACCATCGCCAGCGAGTGGGAGCGGGGCACCATGGAGCAGCTCGTGGCCACGCCGGTGGCGCGGCTGGAGATCGTCCTCGGCAAGCTCCTCCCCTATCTTGCCATCGGCCTCATCGACGTCGTGGTCTGCACCGCCCTGGGCCTCGTCCTCTACGGCGTGCCCTTCCGGGGCAATCCCTTCCTCTTCGCCGTGCTCTCCTTCGCGTTCCTCACCGGGGCGCTTGGGCTGGGGATGTTCATCTCCGCGGTGGCGCGCTCCCAGCTGCTGGCCACGCAGATGGCGATGGTGGCGACCTTCCTGCCCGCGTTCCTGCTCTCCGGCTTCATGTTCGCCATCTCCGTCATGCCCAAGCCGCTCCAGGCGGTGACCTTCCTCGTGCCCGCCCGCTACTTCCTCGTGGTGACCCGCGGCATCTTCCTCAAGGGGGTGGGCATCCCGGTGCTGCATGTCCAGGGTCTCCTCATGATCGGCTTCGCCGTGCTCGGGCTGGCCCTGGCGGTGCGGGCCTTTCGCAAGGAGATCCTGTGATCGGCGCCAAGGCACTGCGCATCAGCCGCGTGGTCCGCAAGGAGCTGATCCAGATCCGGCGGGACCCGCGGCTGCTCCGCCTGGTGGTGATAGCGCCGATCCTCCAGCTCCTCGTCTTCGGCTACGCCGTCTCCACCGACATCCGCGACACGGCGACCTTCGTGGTGGACCACGACGGGACCCGGGCCTCGCGCGAGCTCCTGGACGCCTTCACCGCCTCCGGCTACTTCCGGATCACGGGCCGCTCGGCGCGCTCGGCCGACCTGACCGCGGCCCTGGACCACGGCCGGGCCACCCTAGGCATCGAGATCCCCGCCGGCTACGGGAAGGATCTCGCCCGCGGGGACGCGCGGGTGCAGCTCGTTCTGGACGGCACGAACTCGAACCTCGCCACGGTGGCGATGAGCTACGCATCGCGCATCGTGCAGATGCACGGGGCAACGCTCATGGCTTCCGGGGCCCCTCCGCTCGATCTGCGCAGCCGCGCCTGGTACAACCCGGACCTCGCCAGCCGCAACTACAATGTCCCCGCGGTGCTCGGGCTCCTCATCATGCTCATCTGCCTCCTGCTCACCGCTCTGGCCATCGTCCGCGAGCGCGAGGTGGGGACCCTGGAGCAACTGCTGGTGAGCCCCCTGACCCCGGGCGAGCTGATCGCGGGCAAGACGATCCCCTTCGCCTTGGTGGGGCTCCTGGACCTGGCCCTGGTGACCGCGGTGGCCCGGCTCTGGTTCCACATCCCCTTCGAGGGAAACGCGGCGCTCTTCGTGGCCGCCAGCCTCCTCTACATCCTCTGCGGCCTCGCCTTCGGCCTCTTCATCTCGACCATCTCTTCCACGCAACGCGAGGCGTTCCTCACCAGTTTCCTGTTCTTCATGCCGACGGTGCTCCTCTCAGGCTTCATGTTCCCGGTGAGTTCCATGCCCGAGCCGATCCAGTGGCTGCCCATCGGCAACCCCGTCCGCCACTACCTGGTCATCGTCCGGGGAATCTTTCTGAAGGGGGCGGGGATCGACATCCTCTGGCCCCAGGTCCTGGTGGTGGGGGCCACCGGGCTGGCGGTGTTCGCCATCGCCGCCCGCCGCTTCCGGGGGATGCGCTAGGGCCGGAGCCCCACCGGTCCCGGCGGGCGGTCTGCAAGGACCCGCGCAATCCGCATGATCGGAGCGGGGTTACGGGGGATTTGCGATTCCCTCACGCCCGGGCTGCCCTCCGGGCCCCCCGACCAAGCTCCATCCCCGTCGCAGGTTAATGCCTGAATTGAAAAATGCCGATACTCAACCAACTGGCATGTTCCCTGCTGTGGTCCAGGATGGGGTCCTCGCTTCGATGGAGTCGGTGATGAACGAGCAACGCGGCTTTACGCTGATCGAACTCATGATCGTGGTCGTGATCATCGGGATCCTGGCCGCCATCGCCACCCCCAACTACTTCTCCATGCGGGAGAACACCCGCCGCGCCTCCTGCATCTCGAACCAGCGGAACATCTTCGAAGCCGCGTGCCTCTACGCGTCGGACAACAACATCGTGAACGGCGTCATCAATGTGAGCGCCCTGGTGCCCGGAAAATATGTGGCCGCCCAGCTGGCGGAGTGCCCCTCCAGCGAGGTAGAGGACGCAGACGACTACACGATCCAGATCCTCAACCGCGAGGCGCTCCGGATCCGCTGCGATGTGAAGCCTGCCGAACACCACTGGGACGGCCCGGGCCAGTAGAAACAGCACGGTTCCCTCGGCGGTATACTCCGCGCCTACGCGAGGTGACCGTCATGAAGGCCATGCTTCTCCCCCGGCCGGCGCCGGCGCACACCCGCCCCCTGGCCGCGACCGACATCCCTGATCCGGAACTCACTCCCGATGACCTGTTGATCGAGGTCGCCGCTTGCGGCGTTTGCCGCACCGATCTGCACCTGGTCGAGGGGGAGCTCACCGCTCCCGCCTACCCCATCGTGCCAGGGCACCAGGCGGTGGGACGCGTGATCAGGGCCGGCGCCGCGGTGCGCCGCGCGCGCCCGGGCGACCGGGTGGGGGTGGCCTGGGTCGGCGGATTCTGCGGGGCCTGCGACTACTGCGTGGAGGGTCGCGAGAACCTCTGCGAGGCGCCGACCTTCACGGGATTCCACCGGCACGGCGGCTTCGCCGAGCGGCTGGCCGTGCACGCGACCTACGCGCACCCCATCCCGGAGGCCCTCGGCGACGACCTGCACATCGCCCCTCTCCTGTGCGCGGGCATCATCGGCTACCGCGCGCTCAAGCAGAGCGGGCTTCGTCCCGGGCGGCGGCTGGCCCTCTATGGGTTCGGCGCCGCGGCCCACATCGCGATCCAGATCGCGCGGGCCTGGGGGTGCGAGGTGTTCGTGGTGTCGCGGGACCGCGCGTCGCTGGATCGCGCGCGGGACATGGGCGCGGCCTGGACCGGGCTCTCCGGCGAGCGCCTCCCCCGGCCGGTCGACCATGGGGTGAGCTTCGCCCCGGCGGGGAGCGTCATCCCCGAGGCGCTTCGCGACCTGCGCCGGGGGGGAACCCTGTCCCTGGCCGGCATCTATGTGGATCGCGTCCCGGAGATGGACTACGACACCCACCTCTTCCAGGAGAAGACCCTGGTGAGCACCACGGCCAACACCCGCGCCGACGCGCGGGAGCTGCTGGAGCTGGCGGGGCGGCTGGGCCTGCGCACGGATGTCCAGGCCTTCGCGCTGGAGGAAGCCAACGAGGCTCTCCTGCGGCTCGGGCAGGGAACCCTCGAGGCCCAGGCCGCGGTCCTGCGGATCGGGGGATGACGGCCCGAGGGATCGCCGCGGCGCCTCTTTGTCCTCTGCGGCTCAGAAGCGCAGGATCGCTCCGATCGGCTCCCCGGGCGGAAGAAGGACGCGCCCCGCGTCGCTGCGCACCAGCTCCAGGCTCGCCTCCTGCATGACCGCGCGCTCCAGCGCGGCGTCCACGATGTCGTCCACCTCCTCGACGGGTTTCCCGCAGGCGGGGCAGCTCGCAGTCCCGGCCACGAAGAGCAGCCCGCAGCTCAGGCACTCGCACCCGGCGGCGCGATAGCGGTCGTGCACCACCAGCGCCAGCACGCGGCGCTCGTCGAGGCGGCCGAGGACGGAGGCCAACCCCCAGACCGCCCGGCCGGTCGATACCGCGTTCTCCAGCCGGCGGATCGTCTCCACCTCCTCGCGGGCCTCCACGCCGCGTTCGAGGGGCGCGATGGCCGCCGCGAGCTCCGCCTTCTCGGCGTCGATGGGCAGCACGAACTCTCCCCCCCAGCGCCGCCAGGCCTGCGCGGAGAGCGCGTCCCGGAATTCGCCCAGGACCTGCGGAGAGCCGCTCACGAGGAGATGGCGAGCCTCGAAGCGGTCCATCACCATCTCCGTCGCCTGCGCCACCGCGCCGGCATGCCACATCACATGGGCGTCGTGGTGGCGCTGGAACCGCATCTGGCTGCAGCCGCCCTGCTTGTGGTGGCCGGGGGTGTCCTCGAAGAGGTCGGCCACCTCCTCGAGGGATCCGAGCTGGCTCAGGAAGAGGCGCGCCCGCTGCTTGTCCAGGAGCACCACCGCGAAGCGCTCGTGCTCGTCTCGGATCCGCGCGAGGGGGCGCAGGTAGGGCCGCCGCCCCACCCGCAGGCGGGTGGGCAAGGCGATCGGCAGGGAGATGGACCACCAGAGATCCCGGGCCGGACAGGAGAAGAGGGCCACCCCACGGCCCATGCGCGCCGCGTGCTCGCGGAGCCAGCGCTCCATCCGCGCGATCTCCGCGCGAACCGCCTCCGCGTCGAACCGCCCTTCGCCGGAGGCCATGGCCGCCCGCGCCGCCGTCTTGAAGCCGATCTCCCAGGCGTCGTTGTGACGGTTCTGCGGACTCAGATCGAGATAGAGACTCACCACCGGCTCCTCGTCGCAGGTGATCGCCGCGAGATCCGCGAAGCGGCGATGAGTGAGAAGGCTGAGCGGACCCTCGGCGCCGCGGTCCGCGAACCGGGAGAGGAGCGCATCGCGCTCGAGCGGAGTGAGCATTGCAGTCATGAATCGTCTCCTTCCAATGCTTCGAAAACGAGTCGCCGGAGCGTCTCGAGAGTGGCGGGGGCGTGCCCGGCGTAATGGGTGTTGACATAGACGAACGACGGCACCCGGCGCCCGGTGAGACGCGCCAGGAGGCGGGCCCAGCGGCGCAGCCGGTCCGTCCTGTCGATGACCTCCTTATCCCAGGTGGTGGTGAGCTTCTCGATTGCCTCCCGATCGCCGAGCAGACGCACATAGGCGAACCCGGCCGTGACCGGATCCATCCGCGCCGAGGGCACCGCGTAGTAGGTGGAGTCGATCTCGACTGTGTCGTAGCGCCCGGCGTAGTGGACGAGGAAGTCGCCGGGCGCCGTGCCGGGGGGATAGAAGGGGCCGACCCAATCCGTGCAAGAGAACGACGAGCTGCCCAGGCGAAGGAGATCAGGGAGAGCGGGTGTCTTCACCGCGAGCCTCCTGGGAACGCGACGGACCCGGGTGCCGCGTCCAACACCATCATAGCGCCCCGGCCCGGAGGGCCGCGGTAAACCCGACCTGGGGCCGGGATCGATCGGACAAAAATGGTAACCACTTGATCCGTTGAGTCAACATTACCTGACAGAAATGGAGACCTGGTAACCACCTGCACCTGTGAAAATCATTGACGACAGGCCCTATCTCATGATCTTCTAGGTCGCTAGTCCGCGTGGCTGCTGTCCCCCACCACCAACACGGAGGATCCATGAAGAGTCGGATTGGGCGCTCCAACTGGAAGTTGTTGCCTCTCCTTGCGCTCGCCCTCGTCCTCACCACCACGATGTGGACGGGTTGCGGGTCCGAGCGCATGGACACGGTGACCGGGCCCGGACTCGCGGCCCCCTCGCTCGAGTTGACCATCGATCACGCCGCGATGCGCGCCGTCATGGAGGTGCAGGACCGTCACACTCCCGATCTCTTCCAGATCGACGGCGTGGTCGGCACCGCCACCACCCTGAACGCCGCGGGTGAGCCCGTCATCGTCGTGTACCTCGCCAAGCGCCTCCCGGAGGGGATCATCTCCGAGAGCCTCGACGGCGTCCCCGTCACCACCGAGGTGACCGGGCCGTTCCGCGCGATGAAGACCGTCTCCACCTCGCACACCGCGAAGCAGGTTCCGCCCATCCAGCTCGGCACCTCGGGCGGCTGGCGCTATGACCTGGCCAACGGGTACTGCTGCGGCGGCACGCTGGGATCTCTGATCCTGAAGGGCGGCACGCAGTATGTGATGAGCAACTACCATGTCCTCGAGGCCGACATCGTGGCCGGCGGCAA
>CAZWKH010000165.1:0-6189 GCA_964633885.1 uncultured bacterium
GGTGGCCTCCGTCTGCTGGGATCCCGAGCCCAGCGGCGAGCTGGGCGGCGATGTCTGTCCGAGCAACGAGAGCGTCTCGTTGCCGGCGGTGGACAACCGGTGCATGATCACGGTGGACGCGGACGCGGACGGTCTCCCCGATCCCAAGGATGTGGCGACCGGCGTGCCCGGGGACGCTCCGATCGGGATAACGCGGGTTCTCGCCGCCTTCCCCAACCCCATGACCGGCTCGGCCAGGGTGCCGCTCCTTCTGGCCGGCCCCGCCGAGGGGGGCAAGGATGCCTACGAGGTCCGCGCGGAGGTGTTCGATCTGGCCGGGCGCCGGGTGCGCGTGATCTACTCGGGCCGCATGGACGCGGGCGAGCACGCGCTGGCCTGGGACGGCCGCACCGACTCCGGGGCCGAGGCCGGTGCGGGGATCTTCTTCCTGCGCGTCGCCGCGGACGGCCGCTCCATGGGAGCGGTGCGGATCACGCGGGTACCGTAGACGGCTCCGGCCACATGGGGGACCGCTCTTGACCTTCGACGACGACGAAACCCGATGGATCCTCCTCCGTTACTCGGGGGAGGTCTCCATCAAGTCGCCGAAGACCAAGCAGCGGTTCACCAAGCGGCTCAGCCAGAATGTCCGCAACGCGCTGGGGACCACCGGGGCCCGGTATCGCATCGAGCGCGAGTGGCACCGCATGCTCGTCGAGACCGCGTCCCCCCTGGCGCTGGACATCCTGCCCCATGTCTTCGGGCTCCAGTCCGTCTCCCCCATCCGCCGCGTCGCCTGGCGGGACATGGCCGGCCTGGTGGGCCAGGCGGAGGCCGCATTTGCACAGGCCGTGCGCGGCAAGCGCTTCGCGGTGCGCGCGCGCCGCGCGGGCAAGACCCAGCTCATCCCCTTCCGCTCCGCGGATCTCCAGTGCGCGCTCGGGACCGCCCTCCTCGAGCATGCGAGCCGCGTCGACCTGAGCACGCCGGAGGTGACCGTCTACCTGGAGGTGTACCCCGAGCAGGCCTATCTCTTCACCGAGATGGTGCCCGCGGAGGGGGGGCTTCCCGTGGGGGTGCAGGGGCGTGCGCTCTCGCTGGTCTCGGGCGGGTTCGACTCCGCGGTGGCCTCCTGGATGCTGCTGCGGCGCGGCGTGTCCCTCGACTACCTCTTCTGCAACCTGGGCGGGATCGCGCACCGGCGCGGGGTGCTGCGGGTGATGAAGGTCCTGGCCGACCTCTGGAGCTACGGCGAACGGCCCCACCTCTACGAGGTGGACTTCCAGCCCGTGGTGGAGGAGATCCAGGCCAAGGTGCTCCCCAAGTACTGGCAGGTGGTGCTGAAGCGTCTGATGCTGCGGGCGGGAGAGCGGCTGGCGCGGGAGCTGGAGCTGGAGGCGCTGGTCACCGGGGACTCGGTGGGGCAGGTCTCCTCGCAGACGCTGCAGAACATGGCGGTGGTGTCGCGCGCCACGCAGCTCGCCCTGCTGCGCCCTCTGGTGGGCATGAACAAGGAGGAGATCATCGCCCTGGCGCGGCGGATCGGCACCTACGAGCGTTCCGCCGAGGTCGAGGAGTACTGCGGTCTCGCTCCGGCCAACCCCTCCACCAAGGCCTCCTTCCCCACGGTGGAGGTGGAGGAGGGGCGGCTCGATCCCTCGCTCCTGGACCGCGTGTTCGCCTCGCGGATTGTCCACGAGCTGCGCGCGATCGAGCTGGAGGAGGCCCCTTCTTCCGATGTGGAGGTGGAGGCCATCCCCGAGGGAACGGTGGCCGTGGACCTGCGCTCGCGGGCGGCCTACGAGGCCTGGCACGCCCCGGACGCGCTCCATCTCGACTACGCCCGGGCGCTGACCGCCTACCCCGCTTTCGGGCGCGAGCAGAGCTATGTGCTCTACTGCGAGGTGGGGTTCAAGAGCGCCTACCTCGCCGAGCTCATGCGCAAGTCGGGATTCCGCGCCTGCCATGTCGCGGGCGGGGTGCGGACTCTGCTCGCGCGGGCCCCCGCCGGGCATGTAGACTTCCTGCTGTGGCCCCGGTCGGGAGCCTGGGGGACCGGGCTGAGAGGGCGGTTGAGCCACCGCCGACCGATCGAACCTGATCCGGGTCATGCCGGCGTAGGGAGACACCATGAACGATTCCGCCATCACGCGCCCCGCCGGGCGCAGGGTCCATGTCGAGGGCGCCCGCCACGGCCTGCGCGTCCCCTTCCGCGAGGTGCTCCTCGCCGAGCCCAATCCGCCGCTGCGCCTCTACGACACCAGCGGCCCTTACGGCGATCCGGACTACAGCGCCGACTTCCGCCGCGGCCTGCCGCCTCTGCGTCGCGATTGGACGACGGCGCGGGGCGATGTGGAGGAGCTCGCCGAGTCGACCTCGGCCTACCGCCGCATGCGCGAGAGCGACCCCGCCCTGGCCTCGGTGCGCTTCCCCCATCCGCGACCGCCGCTGCGGGCCAAGGCGGGCCGCCGCGTGACCCAGCTCCACTACGCCCGCCGTGGCACGATCACACCGGAGATGGAGTTCGTGGCCGTGCGCGAGGGGGTGCCGGCGGAGCTGGTGCGGGACGAGATCGCCCGCGGCCGCGCCATCCTCCCCGCCAATGTCAACCACCCCGAGGCGGAGCCCATGATCATCGGGCGGCGCTTCCTGGTGAAGATCAACGCCAACCTGGGCAACTCGGCGGTGTCGTCCTCCGTGGAGGAGGAGCTGGAGAAGATGCTCTGGTCGGTGCGGTGGGGCGCCGACACGGTGATGGACCTCTCCACCGGCGCCGACATTCACGAGACCCGCGAGTGGATGCTGCGCAACGCGCCTGTGCCTCTGGGCACCGTGCCCATCTACCAGGCCCTGGAGAAGGTGGGGGGCGTGGCGGAGGATCTGACCTGGGAGCTCTACCGCGACACGCTCATCGAGCAGTGCGAGCAGGGTGTGGACTACTTCACCATCCACGCGGGGGTGCTGCTGCGGCACATCCCGCTCACCGCGAACCGCGTGACGGGGATCGTCTCCCGCGGCGGCTCCATCCTGGCCAAGTGGTGCCTGGCCCACCACACAGAGAGCTTCCTCTACACCCACTTCCGGGACATCTGCGAGATCCTCGCCGCCTACGATGTCGCCTTCTCGCTCGGGGACGGGCTGCGCCCCGGCTCCATCGCCGACGCCAACGACGCCGCCCAGTTCGCGGAGCTGGACACCCTCGGCGAGCTCACCAGGACGGCCTGGGAGCAGGACTGCCAGGTCATGATCGAGGGGCCGGGGCATGTGCCCATGCACCTCATCCAGGAGAACATGACCCGCGAGCTGGAGGTGTGTCACGAGGCGCCCTTCTACACCCTGGGTCCCCTCACCACCGACATCGCTCCGGGCTATGACCACATCACCTCGGCCATCGGCGCCGCGATGATCGGCTGGATGGGCACCGCGATGCTCTGCTATGTCACGCCCAAGGAGCACCTGGGGCTCCCCAATCGCAAGGATGTGAAGGACGGCATCATCGCCTACAAGATCGCCGCACACGCCGCCGACCTGGCCAAGGGGCATCCCGGCGCGCGGGCCTGGGACGACGCCATGTCGCGGGCGCGGTTCGAGTTCCGCTGGGAGGACCAGTTTCACCTCTCGCTCGACCCGGAGACCGCGCAGGAGCTCCACGACGAGACCCTTCCCGCCCCGGGAGCCAAGCTCGCCCATTTCTGCTCCATGTGCGGGCCCAAATTCTGCTCGATGAAGATCACGCAGGAGCTGCGGGACTACGCACAGGCGCATGGCCTCACCGAAGCGGCGGCGCTCGAGGCCGCGCTCCAGGAGAAGGCCGAGGAGTTCAAGGAGAAGGGTTCGGACCTCTACATCGAATCCTGAGCCCGCGGGGGGGATCGCGCCTCCAGCCGGACGCGGGCGCGGCGCGCGGGAGGAGGCGCCGCGCCGTCAGCGGTTCTTCCGCTCCTTGGGCGCCCCGAAGGTGAAGGGCACGCTGACCTGGCCCTGCACGGGCCTCCCGGCGAGGGTGGCGGGGACGAAGAGCGTCCGCTCCAGGGCTTCCAGGGCCGCCTTCTCCAATAGCGGATCCGCGCCGGCCTCGAGCCGTGCCTCGAGGAGCTTCCCGTTGGGACCGATGGTGGCGCGGTAGATCACCGTCCCCTCGATGCGGCGCTTGCGGGCCTGCTCGGGGTACTCGGGCTCCACCGGCTTCACGATGCGAGGGGGCTCATAGTCGCCCGGGCGGGACGCGGCCGTGTCCGCCTGCGGGGCCTCGACGAGCTTGAACTGGAACGGCAGGAGCCGCCATCCATCCGCGTAGGCCCCGCCCTCGCCGCGCTGGCGCGGGAAGCGCCATTCCATGGCGGCCTGCAGAGCGGAAAGGTTCAGCATGTGGGCCGTGTTGGATGCGAGCACGGTCGCGTCGGCGACCTTCCCATCCCCGTCCACATAGGCCAGCGCCACGACGAGGCCCCCCACGCCGAGCTGACGCGCCGCGGCGGGGTAGCGCGGCACCACGCGCTGGCTCGCTGGTCCCTCGAGGAGCCGTCGCTCCCCCACCCGCAGGATCGCGTTGCGCAGCGCCTCGGCGCTGAGCCTCTCCTCCGCCAGCAGATGCCCCTGCGCTGGAAAGAGATGCTCCGCGAGGAATTGCCGCTCACCCTCGTTCATGGGCGGAGCCTCGGCCATGGCCATCGCCCATTCCCAGTACGCGTTGAGGCCCGCGGCCAGGGTGGGGGGATCCACCGCCTCGCGCCAGAAGGCCGCTTCCGCTGCGTTCGCCCGGTGGAACGCGGCGCGATGGTTCGCGTAGCGCACCACCACCGACTCCGGATGCGCGGCGAGGGTGCGGCCGAGATCCACCGCCGCGGGGACGAGGATGAAGCCGATCTGCGCCTCACCGGGCCGCAGCCGCCCTCCCAGGGTCTCACCGAAGAGATCCGAGACCTGCTCGAACTCCGCGCGGTACTCCCGGTGCGCGCCCAGCTCCAGGGCGAGGTCGGAGGAGATGAAGAAGGCGCCCTCCCCCGCCGCGCTGTCGGCGGCGACCAACAGGAGGGTGCCCGCGGAGGCGGGAATGGAGACGATCGTGGAATCCTGGTATAGGCGGATGCGCAACCGGGCGTCGAACCCGACCTCCACCACCGAGAGCTCCGCCGCGAAGGCTGCCGGAGGCCCCCCGGACGGTGCCGCGCCGGCCCCGAGGGGCTCCTCGGCGGGGGACGCCCCCGCCGCGCCGAGCGGGAGCAGGGACAGGAAGGCCAGACCGCAGGCGGCGAGACGCAGGCCCATGGCCTCTAGTCGTCCCTGCCCCGCGCGAAGCTCACCGGCACCAGGAACCCGCCCCGGACCGGCTTCCCCTCCTTCGTCCCGGCCTTGAACTTCCACTTGCTCACCGCGGCAAGCGCGGCGGCGTTGAGATCATGCGCGGCGCTCGACTGCAGCACGAAGACATCCGCGACCTCCCCGCGCTCGTCCACCACCGCCACCACATGGACGGTCCCGGTGAAATCGTAGAGGCGCGCCGACCTCGGGTAGACCGGGTTGCGCCGCTCCAGCACGGTCGGAGGCTCGTCGAAGGCGGCCGGGTCGATGGCGTCGCCCAGGTCGGCCACGGAGCGATCCGGGTCCAGCTCGGCGGCGCGGATGCGATCCCAGGGGACCCTGCCCAGGGCCTTGCGCGCTTCCCTGGGATCGAGAGGAGCGAAGGACGCCTTGGTGAAGCCGTACCACAGGCCGAGGTCCGTCGGAGCCGACCACTGGAAGGAATCCACCCCCGTGGGCACCCACCACAGAGCCCATCGGGATGCGTCGCGGTCCAGAAAGCCGGCCAGGCGCCCGGTCTCGAGCGAGTGGAACCCGCGCGTCCAGGAGCGGCCTCGGCGGTCCTTGAGCTGCAGGTCCCCCGGCACGATGAAGGAATTGTCGCCGTTCGCCTCGCGAAACTCGAGAAGCAGGATCCTTCCGGGAGCGGGCTGCTCCACGGCGACATCCAGGGTGTCCAGGACATAGGCGTGGACGGTGAAGCGACCCGCCATCGGGGCGTCGTCCGCGCGGAGCCTCGCGAAGTAGTCGCCCCCCGCGGCCTCGGCGGGTGCCAGGGTCAACGCCCCAAGAAACAGGAGCCGGATGAATCGTCCCAAGATCTGTTCCCTCATCGCCCACCAGGTCGGGAAGCACTATAGCACCGCGGATACCCACCCCTCCGAAGGAGGATTCCCGTGTCGGATGCCT
>CAZWKH010000166.1:0-6063 GCA_964633885.1 uncultured bacterium
AAGATCCGCTCCAACGACACCACCTACAAGTACCGCCAGGACAGCTATCTCTACTACCTGACCGGCTTCAACGAGCCCGGTTCGGCGGCGGTGCTCATCCCGGGCCATCCCGAGCATGAGTTCTTGATGTTCGTGCGCCCGCGCGACAAGGACATGGAGATCTGGAACGGCCGGCGGGCCGGCCCCGAGGGCGCGAAGGAGCACTTCGGCGCCCAGGCCGCGCACACCATCGACAAGCTGCCGGAGATGCTCGCCGGCTATCTCGAGAAGACGGACCGCTTCTTCTACGCCATCGGACGCCAGGCCGACCGGGACCAGGAAGTGTTGAAGGTCTTCGATGGGTTGCGCCAGAAGGTCCGGCTGGGCATCAAGGCTCCCGCGCAGATGATCGACCCCGCGTCCATCCTCAACGAGATGCGCCTCCACAAGGTGGGCAAGGAGAGGGAGGTTATGCGCCGGGCCTGCGCGATCACCTCGGAGGGGCACATCGCGGCCATGCAGGCGGTCCGTCCGGGAATGCCGGAGTACGAGGTCGAGGCGCTCATCGAGCATGAGTTCCGCAAGCGCGGCGCCGCGACGGTGGGCTACGCCACCATCGCCGGGAGCGGAATCAACGCGACCATTCTCCACTATGTCGAGAACGAGTCCGTCTGCCGCGACGGGGACCTGCTCCTCGTGGACGCCGGGGCCGAGTACATGAGCTACAGCGGCGACATCACCCGCACCTATCCGGTCAACGGCAAGTTCACGGCCCCGCAGCGGGCGGTCTACGAAGTGGTTCTCGACGCGCAGATGAAGGCGATCGCGGCCTGCCGCCCGGGCGCCGGTTTCAGCGAGGTCCACGATGTCGCGCTGCGCGCCCTCGTCGAGGGTCTGGTGAAGCTCAAGGTCCTCAGCGGGACGCCGGACGAGATCATCAAGAACGAATCCTACAAGCCCTACTACATGCACCGCACCAGCCACTGGCTGGGACTCGATGTGCACGATGTCGGCGAGTACAGGCGCGGGGAGGACTGGCGAAAGCTCGAGCCCGGCATGGTGCTCACCGTGGAGCCCGGCCTGTACTTCAGCGAGTGGGCGCAGGATGCGCCGGCCGAGTACAAGGGAATCGGCATCCGCATCGAGGACGATGTCCTCATTACCGAGACGGGGCATGAGGTGCTAACCTCGGTGCCCAAGACCGTGGCCGATGTGGAAGCGGTGATGGCCGGAGCGCCCTGGGAACCGGCCGCGTCGGCCCGCAGCCGGGCCTGATCCAGGAGAAGGAGAACCCCATGCGCCGACCTTGGATGCCCGTAGCCGTTCTGTTCCTGGTCGCGCCCCTCGTCGCGGGGTGCGCGCAGAAGAAGACCGACAGCGCCTCCACCGAGGCTCCTCCCGCCGCCGGAGAGTCCGCGGGGATGGAGCAGGGACGCATGGAAGCCGCGCCCCCGGCCGTGCAGGCGGCTCCTCCCGCCGGCATGGAACTCACCCGGATGACGCTGGAGGGGAAGATCGGCTGCGGCCACTGCACCTACCATGTGACCGAAAGCTGCGCGTTGGCGATGCAGGCCGGGGACGGGACGGTCTATGTCATCGCCTCGGCCCCCTCGCCCGACTACGACCAGTTCTTCGGGGACCGCTTCTCCGGAAAGCAGATCACCGTGACCGGTGATGTCGGGGAGTTGGACGGCAAGTGGATGATCTACGCCGAGCAGATCGAGCTGAACTAGGTCGCCGGCCGTGACGAGAACCCGCCCCCGCCGCCGCCTCGCGGCGGGGGCGCTTTTCTGGGCAGTCCTCTCCTTCGCCGCGCTCCCGGCGGCGGGACAGTCCCTGGGCGATGCCGTGGGCCAGGCCGCAAAGCCGGTCCCGGCGGACACCCTCAGGGCCGCCGCATCGCCCGCCCCGTGGCCCGTGGTGGCGGGGCAGGTCGTCCTCGGCACGGCCCTCTCCGCGGCGGGGGGATTCGGAGTGGGCAGCCTCGCCGAGACCTTCTGCGACGACTGCGACGGAGGGGAGCCGGGCGGTGACGCGGCCGGCATGGTCCTGGGCGTGCCCCTGGGCGCCGTTCTCGGCACCTGGGCGATGGGCAGGCTCGCCCCGCCTTCGGGGCGGCTTGCCGACACCGTCTACGGGGCCCTGGCCGGCACCGCGGTCTTCGCGGGCTACGCGCAGATCCTGGAGGGGCAGTCCGACGGCATGCGCTGGGCGGGAGTCGTCTTTCCGGCCGCCCTCGCCGCAATGGGCTGGAACCGGAGCCGGCCTCTCCTGGAGCCGCAGGTCGCAATCCACCGGAGCCTCGACCCCGGCGCGCCCGTCGTTACCGCGCAGATCGCCGTCTTCCGCCTGGATTTCTAGCGCTGAGGCGAAGACCCTCTGAGGCCCGCTAGTCCTTGCGCGTCTTGAACTGCTTCTGGAGCATCAGCAGGTTCTGCGCGGGATCCCAGGGGTTGTAGCCGGCGTTTTCGCCGAAGTCCACCCACCCCAGATTCTCTATCTTGATGTTGTCCAGCCGCTCCGGCGCGTTGACATTGTTGAGCCCGCAGGCCGCCACCCGGGCCAGGCCGTCCACCGGGCGGGGAATGATCTTGAGGCGGTCCGCCGAGGCCGCGGTGACGGTGAAGTACCCCACGACGAGGGGGATACTGCGCTGGCAGTCGTCGTCCTGGTGCCAGGTCAGCAGGTTTCCGGTGTTGGCCGCGGGCCAGCCGTCCATAGGCCACTCGTAGAGGGTGCAATGCTGCCAGCCCAGGATGTCCGCGCCGCTCCCCTCGGCCTCGTCGTAGGAGATCCCGAACTGGAGGCCGGTGATGCCCTCCTCGGGAATGTAATCCGTGATGAGCACATAGGCGATGTACTCCTCGCCGAGCTCCCCCCGGGTGACCACTTCGGAGGCGATCTTGGCCCCGGGGGTCAGGCAATTGAACTTCTTGCCCTTCTTGGCAGGGACGAGGTGGAGGACGAACTTGGCGTTCTCGTTGGGGCCCGCCGCCGCCGGCCCGGAGGGAATGCCCAGGGCGGCGGCCAAAACGAAGGCGGCGAGGACAATGCGAGCGCGGCGCAGCGGCATGGTTGGACCTCCAGGGAACGTCGGCCCTCGCCCCCCCACATTTCGTTTGAGAGAACAAGGGAACCAAGTATAGGGTTCCTGGAAACCCGGGTCAACGAAGCGCGCCGAACCGCCCGCCCCGTCCGGATCGAGGGCCGCATGCCGATTCTGAAGATACAGGCTGTCCGCGTTCCCACGGACCGGTCACGGCCGGTTGACGGGGCCTTTCTCGAGACTCCCGTCGGCGCCCACCTTCACCGCGTCGGGGTTGCTCCCGGCGATGGACAGGGAGCCGCTGTTGACATTCCCCTCCTGGTTCTTCACCTCGTAGCGGACGAGCACGCCGTCCGGATCGAAGAACAGGCTGGTGGTGGTCCCGGCGACGAAATAGTTGCCGTAGATCCAGTGGCTCGAGACATCTTCGGCCTTGATCGGCTCGATGCGCACGGGCTTGCCCCAGGCGACCTGCACCATCTCCTGGGTCATGCCGACCATGACCCGTCCGTTGACGAGAGCTTCGGCCATGGCCTCGGAGAGCTCGGGGTGCTGATCGACAAAGAGGCTGCGCTTCATGGCCGCCTTGTCGGTGACCGCGCAACCCGCGAGCAGCGCTCCGATGAGCACCGCGATGAGAACCAGTATGAGGCGTCCACGCATGGTCATCCCTCCCCGTCACCGAGCCACCGGCGAGGCAGCTATGACTCGGTGCCGGCAGATCCCCCCTGGGCTGGGAATGAACCTCGCCAGGTGGGGCCGTGAACCCCTCCGGAACGCGGAGGGATCCAGTCCGGCCGTCATCCCTCCGATGCACAAGCCGGACCGTTCGTCCACCCCACAGCCCGAGGCTACTCCCGGGGCAGGGTGGGGACAACTGGTTTAACGACATAGGCCCAGTACTCCGTTATGTCGGAGGTTTCTGACATGGTTACAACCCCCGGAAAATGGGGGACTTCCCCCGCCCTCTGGGGCATTTGCCTCGGCTTTTTGCTGGTCGGGCTGGCCCTGGCGCTGGCCGCCGACAGGGGCGCGGACCCCCCCCTGGGGCCCTCCGAGTACGAGGGACAGCTCCTCCTGGGCGCCAGGGCCATGGTCCCCGGAGAGGACATCCCCGCTTCCGACTGGGAGCCCCAACTCCTCTCTCCGCTCCAGGTCCGGCTGGATGCCTGGATCTTCCGGGTGTTCGGAGTGTCCATCGAAAACGCCCGGGCCCTCAGCGCGCTCATGGCCCTCGGCGTGGTGGCTCTCTTCTACTTCCTGCTCCTTCGGCCCATGGGTCCCCCGACGGCCTTCCTGGCAGCCCTCATCCTGACCGTGAACCCCATCTTCTTCGGCGTGGCGCGTACGGCCCAGCCCTCGGTGATGTCCCTCCTCCTCATGCTGCTCACGATGGCGCTGTGGACGGCGGGCGCCCGCCGAGGCCCCGCCGCCTTCGCCTCGGGGGTGTTTCTCGTGCTGGCAGGGCTGGTGGAGAACGGTCCGGCCAGCGTCTTCTTCCTTTTCGCGGGGGTTCTGGTGGCGGCGCTCCTGCGCATGCACGCCTGGAAGATGGCATGGCTCCCCGAGACCCGTCGCCGGCTTCGGTTCTTCTGGGCCGGGGTCTTCCTGGCCGTCTGCGCGTATTTCCTCTTCATCCTCGCCAACTGGCATGGGTTCGGGACCATGTGGAGCCACCTCACGCGGCTGTCTCCGCGGATCCTGGCCGGGAATGTCCTGCGCTCCCCCCTCTACGCGGCATCCATGATCCGGTACATGCCGATCACGGCGGTGATCGCGCTGGGCTACTTCCTCTTCTTCGCCAAGGGGGCGGTGCGTCCCCTGGCGCGGCACCGGCGGCTCGACGAGATCCGGCTCTGGCTCCTCGGCTGGCTTCTCATGGGGATCCCCTTCTTTGTCCTGCGCGGCGACCCCAATCTCTACGGCCTGATCCTCCTGGTGCCTCCTCTGTCGGCTCTGGCCGCCGAGGGTATCGTGCGTCTCTTCGCGCTGCGCCGGTTTGAGCGCCCGCGGATCGATGTGATGATCGTGATGCTGCTCATCGCGGGCTGCGTCTGGTTCGTGGTGGCCTGGTTCGTCAGCCGCGGGCTTGGCCGGTCGCTTCTCTCCGGGTACTGGGCGGATCACGAGCTGCGGGCCGCCATCCTGGTCGCCCTCGTGGCGTGGGCCGGGGCCACCTATCTTCTCGGTTGGCTGTACTTGCGCTGGAAGCGCTTCACCCTGCCGCTCCGCCCGCTCCCGGTGACCCTGGTTGCGGCGGCGCTTCTCGCCGGGATCCTCGGCCGGGGCGCGGCGGAGAACTGGACCTGGTGGAGGCACCGCACGCAGGACGCCCGGAACGCGTCCGCGATGCTCGCCGGACTCCCGGCCCACGCGCTCGTCGTGGGTTCCTGGGCGCCGCTGGTCACGCTCGATGCCCCGGCTCGGGCCGCCATCATCTGGCCCGGTCTCAACGCGGAAGATCGCGGGTGGCATGGCGAGGTGACGCACCTCTTCCTGCAGGCCGGCCGGGAGTCGGATCCCGCGCTGCCCCCCCTCCGGCTCTTCCACCCCGAGAACGGGGGCCCCGGCGTGCGCCGCCTGCCCGTCACGGCGAGACTGGGCGGCCGGGAAGTCCGGCTCTACGAGGTGCTCGGCCGGCCGTGAGCCCGGCCTCGTCGGGCGCCTTGTGACCTCCCCCGGCTGCACCTATACTGCGCCGCCATGGCGGGAACGCGATGGAGCTGCGACGACCAGATCACGGCATTGCTGCGGCGGGTGAAGGCCCCGGCGGTGGCCGTCGCGGCCTTGCTCGCGGCGGCGCCGACGGCCGTCCTGGCCTCGGAAGGCGGGGAAGCCGCCGGCCACGCGGCCCATGTGCCGCCGGTTTGGACGGTGGGCTTCTTCGTCGCCATGCTTCTGGCGATCGCGCTGCTTCCCCTGAGCCGTTTCCATCACTGGTGGGAGAGCAATCTCCACAAGCTCGTCGTCGCGCTGCTTCTCGGCGCGTATCCAGCCTATTACTACCTGGCGCGCGAGCCCCACACGCTGACCCATGT
>CAZWKH010000167.1:0-6023 GCA_964633885.1 uncultured bacterium
GCCAGTACACCGCCGACACGCTCATCGTCGAGCAGCGGATCCTCTCGATGCCGGCCTGCACCCAGTCCATCCCCGCCGCCGCCGACCAGGAGGATTTCGTGAGCATGGGGATGAACGGGGCGCTCAAGACGGTGCAGATCCTGGAGAACGCCCGCGGGGTGCTGGGGATCGAGTTGATCGCCGCCGCCCAGGCCCTCGACTTCCGGGAGTTCACGCCGGGCAAGGGGACGCGGGCCGCCCACGCCGCGATCCGCAAGGTGGTGGAGCACCTCGAGGAGGACCGCCCGCTCAACACCGATCACAACGCGATGGCGGAGGCGGTGAAGCAATGCTCGGTCCTGGAGGCGGTGGAAGCGGAGGTGGGGGCGCTCGAGAGGTCCTGGACCGCCGTCTGAACGGCGCGAGCCCGGAGCCGCCGGCCGAGGAAGCCGGGTCGAGCTCTAGCGAGGCGGGCGGGGAGCGACCGCCTCCAGCACGGCTGGGGGCGGGCTTCCCGGCATCTCCCGCCGTGCGACGCGCAACGCCTCCTCCAATGTGGCCGCGTGGAGCTTCCAGCGGTAGGAGACCATCCCCACCCGCGTCGTGTCGCTGATCGCCCCGCTCTCGGCGAGGTCCTGCATCTCCGTATAGCTGCGCAGGCGGACCGGGGCGACGGGGATGTAGAACCAGGATCGCTCCACGAGCCAGGCCTTGGGCTCATCGGAGATCCGCCAGGCCAGGAGGCCGGGTTCCAGCACCTCCCGCCCGCCCTCCAGCACGACTCCCCGCAGGGTGGAGTCGGCGAGGACGGGGGCGGGGCGCGTGGGAATCACGCCGATCGCCGCCTCGCTCCCGGGCCGCTTGGGGAGGCTGCGCGGGTCGGGCCCCGGACCGCTGGTCTGCACGATGCGCACGACGACGAAGGCGGTCACCGCAGCGACGAAGAGGAGGCCCACCAGGATGACGCGGGAGCCGGGAATGCGGCGGGCGGATCCACGGGAGGGGCCGGAAGGCGGGATGGTGGACGCCATGGTGGCGTCAATCTAGTCCGCGGAACGCGGGTTGGCAAGGCCGGCCCGGCGGCAGGAGGCCGCCGGACCGGCCCGGCCTAGATGACGACTTCCGCGGGCACGGCGAAGACGCGAATCTCCTCGCAGCACTGCGCGCAGACGGAGTAGTCCTTGACCGCAGCCACCAGCCGGTCGGCCTCCTCCTGCTTCACCACCGCGACGAGGAGACTGGTGGTGCCGGGGTGAGCCCGGGTGCCCAGCTTGCGCCCGCTGCGGCCCGTGCCCAGGACATTGGGGATCTCCGTGTAGGCGTGGATCTCGTGCTTCTCGATGACGGCCTGCATCTCGGCGAGGCAGTCCGAGGGAACCAGCACCATCAGCATCTTCATGCGCGTTCCTCCGTCTCGGCGGCCGTCTCGAACCGCTTGCGCTCCATCAGGTAGTACACGATGGGGACCACGACCAGGGTGAGCACGGTGGCGGTGATGGAGCCGCCGATCAGCGAGATCGCGAGTCCCTGGAAAATGGGATCGACCAGGATCACCAGGGCGCCCACCACCACCGTCCCCGCGGTCAGCACGATGGGCCGCAGCCGCACCGCCCCCGACTCGAGGATGGCCTCCTTGAGGGGGAGCCCGCGCTCCAGGGCGAGGTTCACGAAGTCGAGCAGCAGGACGCCGTTGCGCACCATGACTCCGGCCAGGGCGATGAACCCGATCATGGAGGTGGCGGTGAAGAACCCGCCGAAGGCCCAGTGGCCCAGGATGATCCCGATCAGGCTGAGCGGGATCGAGACCATCATGACCAGCGGCGTGACCAGGTTCTTGAACCAGCCTGCGATGAGCATGTAGATGAGGAGGAGCACCACGCCGAAGGCGAGCCCGAGGTCGCGGAAGACCTGCCGGGTGATCTCCCATTCTCCGTCCCAGCGGACCGCGTAGGCGTCCTGGGTGCGCGGCTGGGCGGCGAAGAGCTGCATCACCGGCTCGCCGCGGGAGCCGGTCAGGGCCTCGATGCGGTCCTTCATGTCCAGGATCGCGTAGACGGGGCTCTCCTGCCGGCCGGAGAGCTCGCCCACCACATAGACCACGGGAAGCCCGTTCTTGCGATAGAGGCTCACCGAGCGCTCGCGCTCCACGGCGTGGGTGACCGAGGCGGCGGGAACCAGCATGCCCATCTGCGAGGGGATGCGCAGGTCGCCCACCGAGGCGAGCGAGGTCTGCTCGTCGCGGGGCCAGCGCACCACCATCGGCACCGGCTCGAAGAGATCCTCCCGGTGAAGGTTCCCGACCGGCACGCCGCTCAGCGCCATGTGCACGGACTGGACCACCGCCGCCGGCGCGACCCCGGTCAGGGCGGCGCGGGTGCGATCCACTTCCAGGCTCCACTCCTTCTGCGGCGCCTCCACCATCCAGTCCACATCCACCACGCCGGGAGTGGTCTCCATGATCTCGCGCACGCGGCGCGCGAGCTCGAGGCGCCGCTCCTGGTCGGGGCCGTAGACCTCGGCCACGAGGGTGGACATCACGGGGGGGCCCGGCGGGAGCTCCACCACCTTGAGGTCGGCGCCGTGGCGGCGGGCCACGGGCAGCGCCCGCTCGCGCAGCACACCGGCCAGCTCGTGGCTCTTGCGCTTGCGCTCCCCCTTGGGGAGGAGGTTGACCTGGATGTCCGCGGACTCCGGCCCGCGGCGGTAGTCGTAGTGGCGGACGAGGCCGTTGAAGGTGATGGGACCGGCGGCGCCGGTGTAGACCTGCATGCCGGTCACTTCGGGGAGCGAGGACAGGGCGTTCGCGATGTCCCGCGCGGCGGCGTCGGTGGCCTCGAGCGGCGTCCCCTCCGGCATGTCGACCAGAACCTGCATCTCGCTCTTGTTGTCGAAGGGAAGCATCTTGACGGTGACGACCTTGAGCGGCAGGAGCACCAGGGTCGCGAGCAGGAGGAGCGTGATGGCGCCGAGCACCGTGAGACCCTTGCGGGGGCTGTCCAGGAGCGGCCCCAGGACCCGGTCGTAGAACTTGCGCAGCCTGGGAGGCGCGGTTTCCTCGGCGTGGTCGGCGCCGGCGTCTTCCTTGACCTTGAGGACGCGCTTGCCGAGCCAGGGCGAGATCGTCAGGGCGACGATCAGGGAAAAGGTCATCGCCATGGAAGCCCCGATGGGCATCGGGCGCATGTAGGGGCCCATGAGGCCGCCCACATAGGCCATCGGAAAGACCGAGGCGATGACCGTGAGCGTGGCGAGAACGGTCGGGTTGCCGACCTCCGACACCGCGGCCAGGATCGCCGAGCGCACCCGCGGGGTGCGGCGCATGGCGAGGTGCCGGTAGATGTTCTCGACGATGATGATCGAGTCGTCCACCACGATGCCGGTGATGAAGATGAGCGCGAAGAGCGTCACCCGGTTCAGCGTGTAGCCGAAGAGGTAGTAGGTGAAGAGCGTCAGCGCGAAGGTGACGGGGACGGAGACGAAGACCACCGCCGAGCCGCGCACCCCCAGCACCACCGCGGTGAGCACGGTGACGAGCACGATGGCGATGCCGAGGTGTTTGAGAAGGTCCGTGGCCTTCTCGTTGGCGGTCTCGCCGTAGTCGCGGGCGATGGTCAGGTGCATGTCGGTGGGGAGGAGGCGGCCGCGCGCAGCCTCCACGCGGTGGAGCACCGCCTCGGCGACGCGGGTGGCGTCGGCGCCCTTGCGCTTGGCGATGGACAGGGTGACGGCGGGTGCGCCGCGCCCCTCCTGCTGGATGCTGCCCCCCTCATGCTCTGCGGCGCCGCCCACCATGGCGACATAGCTCTCGGTCTGGGGGACCTCGACGATGGAGGCCACGGATCCCAGGCGGATCGGGCGGTCGTCGGCCACGCCCACCACCACCGAGGAAACATCCTCGGCGGTGCGCAGGAAGGCGTTGGTACGGACCAGGGTCGCCTGGTTGCCGTCCACCAGCGCGCCGCCGGGGGCGGCGGCGTTGGCCGCCTGGAGGCTTCCCACCACCTGCTGGGTGGAAATGCCGGCGGCGGCGAGGGCGCGGTTGTCGAGGCGCACCTCGAGGGTCCGGCGGCGGCCGCCGAGCAGCTCGGTCACCGAGACATCGGGGACGCTGCGGATCTCCTCGTCGAAGGCGGCCGCGATGTCGCGCAGCAGAACCTCGTCGCCCCGGTCCTGCCAGAAGGTGAGGGCGAGGATCGGCACATCGTCGATGAGGCGCGCCTTGACCAGGGGCGGCGTGGCGCCCGCGGGCATCGCGTCCATGCCGCCGGCCAGGGCGTCGTAGAGCTTCACCATGCTCCGCTCCTGGTCGTCGCCGACCTTGAAGCGGACGGTGACCATGGCCATGTCGGGGAGCGAGGTGGAGTAAACATACTCGACGCCCGGGAGCTCCATGGCCAGGCGTTCGATCGGGCGCGTGACGCGGTCCTCGACCTCGGCGGGGGACGCGCCGGGCAGCCCGACCATCACATCCGCGAAGGGAACGACGATCTGGGGCTCCTCCTCGCGCGGGGTGTTCATGATGGCCAGGACGCCCAGGAGCAGCGACCCGATCATGATGAGCGAGGTGAGCTTGGAGTCGAGCGAGATCGCCGCGAGGCGCCCCGCGAGGCCGTACCCTTCCGGCTTCATCGCGTGACCTCCACCGCATCGCCGTCCTCGAGGTCCGCGGGCGGGGAGAGCACCACCGAGTCCCCGGCGGTGAGGCCCGCGACCACGCGGCCGTCACCGGCCAGGCGGATCCAGCGCAGGGCGGCGCGCCCGTCCTGGACCAGGAACACCCCGGTCAGCGGGCCGCGGCGGACCAGCGCGTCCTCGGGGACGCGCAGGGCGTCCTCGGTGCGGGGCCCGAAGAGGGTCGCGCGGACGAAGGAGCCGCTGGGGGCGCTCAAGCCGTCGGCGCGCAGGAAGGCTTCGATGGTGTGGCGGTCCGCGCCGGGGCTGACCCGATCCACCACCGCGGGGCAGGAGCCGTTTCCGGCCAGGGCGGCGGATACCGAGGCACTGTCGCCCGGCATCACCGTCCAGCCGGTCTCGGCGGGCAGGGTGATGCGCACCTCGAGATCCCCGGGGTCCTCCATCGAGATCACCGGCTGGCCCGGCAGCGCGAGGTCGCCCGAGCGGGCGAAGCGGCGCAGAACCACCCCGTCCCGGGGAGCGCGCAACACGGCGTAATCCAGGTTCTGCCGGCTCATCGCCGCCATCGCCTTGGCCTGCTCATGTGCGGCCCTGGCCCCCGCGGCGGCCACTTCCATCATCTCCAGGTCATGGGCGGTGACCACCTGGCTCGCGGCCAGGCGGCGGAATCGCGCGGCCTGCCGCTCGGAGATCTCCGCGTTGAGGCGGGCCGCTTCCTCGGCGGCCTTCGACTGGGCCAGGGCGGAGACCAGTTCCGGGGAGTCGAGCCGGGCGAGGACATCGCCCCGGCGCACGGTGCTGCCCTCGGTCACGGGGAGTTCGAGGATCCGCCCGGCCACCTTGGTCGCCACATCGACACGATCGCGGGCCAGGAGCTCCCCGGCCGCATCGATGCGCGCCCGCTCTCCGGCCGGCCGGATCGCCTCCGCACGCACCGGCACCGCGGCCTTGTGCTCCTCGGGCGTCGCGCTCTCTCCGGTTCCGCAGGAGGTGGCGCCGGCCGCGAGGGCGGCCAGGGTCAGGGAGGTCATGGCGAAGAGATGCAGCTTCATCGGGATTCCTCCGCGGAGGCCGACATGCCGGCCGCGAGCTGGAGCGCGGCCAGAGCGAGCGCGCGATCCTGATGCGCCGCCGCCGCGCCGAGCCGGGTTCTGGTCAAAGCGTCCTGGGACTGGGTGAGTTCGAGGGTGGTGACGAGGCTCTCTCTGTGCCGCGCCTCGACGAGCCGGAAGGATTCCTCGGCCGCGGCCACCGCCGCGTCGAGGGCGGCGACCTGCCGCTCCGCAGCGAGAAGGCGATCGTAGGCGACGCGGGCCTCGTGGACGGCGTTGCGGCTCGTCATCTCGTAGGCCTGCCGGGCCGCCTGGGCGCGGGCCGAGGCGGAACGCGCGCGCCCGGGGGCGCCCGCG
>CAZWKH010000168.1:0-6013 GCA_964633885.1 uncultured bacterium
CGCGCCGAGCTGGCCGCGCTCGCGATGCTCGTCACGCTGGTCGCGCTCTACACGGCCGTCGCCTCCGCGGGGCCCGGAACCGGGGGAAATCTCCGGTACATGGCGCTCGCCGCGCCCGCCGCGGCGCTGCTCGCCTCGGCAGGCCTGCGCACGCTCCTCGCGCCCATGGGTCCAGCGACAATGGCGGCTCTCGGCCTGGCTCTCCTCGGTGCGGTCACGCTCTGGAGCCATCCCTACCACCGCGATCAGCTGCTCCTCGAGCGGCGGGACCTCTTCGTGCCGGCCACGGTCGCGGCGTGGGCGATCGCGGCGATTCTCCGCGGCCGCCGGTATGTGGTGCCCGCCCTGGGCGTGGCGCTGGCGCTCCTCGGCCTCTTGCGCGACCACCGGTCGCTCATCCTGCGAAGCCCGACGGAAGAGGAGCGCGCCGTTGCCGCGGCGGCCCAGTGGATGCGTGAGCACAACCGGAATGGGGGGGTGGTCTATTCCGCGCACCCCCTCCTTGCCCTTGCCCTGGGGCGCGATCCCTATGACCGCGCTCTCTTCCCGGGCTTCGCCGGGCTTTCCGAGGCGCCGGGCGGCGCGCTTCTCTTCTGGGACTCCCACTACGCCCCGGTGCGCGCGCCCGATGCGTTCCTGCGGGGGGCGGGGCCGGAATCCCGGCCGCCCGCCACCCCCTCGCCCGACCCGGCCTGGAGCTTCCGGGCCGGGTTCGCCGCACCGGACACGACCTGGGCGGGCGCGTTCTACCGCAAGGGAGACGCCGCGGACGCCAGCGCCGAGGCGCGATGGCAACCGCTCTTCCGGTCCGCGTGGACCGGCGTCCCCTACGCGCGCGCGGCCGCCCAGGCCGACCCGCACAACCCCGCGCGTTGGCGCGAGCTTGCGCGGCGTCTGGCCATGGCCGGTCGTCTCGACGAGGCGCGGGCGGCGGCGCGAGCCGCCCGCGTCAGCTACAGCCGCTCGTAGCGCCGCAGTTCAGGCACTTGTAGCAGGAACCGCCGCGCACCATGATCGCTCCGCAGTCGTGGCAGGGCGGCGCATCCTCCTGCAACCGGAACGCGAAGTTGGATTTCTCCTTGTGCTTCCCGTTGCGATGCCCGTTGCGCGCCTTCGGCGCCGCCGGCCCGGCCGGCGCCGGCTCGGACGGGGTCCCGATGCCCACGGCCATATCCGCGTTCTCGACCGCCGGCTTCTGAACCCCCACCTGCTCCTGATCGGCGTCCGAGAGGAACCGGCTCGCCAGCCAACGGAAGATGTAGTCGAGGATCGATTTCGCGATCGGGATCTCCGGATTGTTCGTGAAGCCGGAGGGCTCGAACCGCGTGTGGCTGAACTTGTCGACGAGAACGGGAAGCGGCACCCCGTACTGGAGCGCCAGCGAGATGGTGGTGGCAAAGCCGTCCATGAGGCCGCTCACCACCGTGCCCTCTTTGGACATCACCACGAAGATCTCGCCGGGCGTGCCGTCCTCGTACATGCCGACCGTGATGTACCCCTCGTGGCCGCCGATCGAGAACTTGTGGGTGATGGCCTGGCGTTCGTCGGGCAGGCGCCGGCGATGCGCGCGCGCGGCCGCCTCGGCGGCCGTCCCCTGGCCCGCGCCGCCGTCGCGCTGGGTGGAGAGGGGCTGGGTGCGCTTGGAGCCGTCGCGGTACAGAGCGACCGCCTTGAGCCCCAACCTCCACGCCTCCAGGTAGGCGTCGGAGATCTCCTCCACGGTCACGCTGGAGGGAAGGTTGATGGTCTTGGAGATGGCTCCGGAGAGGAACGGCTGCACCGCCGCCATCATGCGCAGGTGGCCCAGGTAGTGGATGGACCGCGTGCCGCCGGCGGGGAGGAACGAGCAGTCGAAGACCGCGAGGTGCTCGGGCTTGAGGCCCGGAGCACCCTCGATGGTGCCCGTTTCCTCGATGTGCTCCAGGATCTGCAGGCGCTCCTGCGGCCCGTAGCCCAGGTGCTCGAGCGCCGGCTCCACCGACTGGTTCACGATCCGCATGACGCCGCCGCCCACCAGTTTCTTGTATTTGACCAGAGCGAGCTCGGGCTCCACGCCCGTGGTGTCGCAGTCCATGAGGAAACCGATCGTGCCGGTGGGAGCGAGCACGGTGACCTGGCTGTTGCGGAAGCCGTACTCGCCGCCCAGGGTGCGCGCCCGGTTCCAGGCGTCCTGGGCCGCGACGAGGAGATCGCCGGGGATCAGCTCGGCGTCGATATGCCGGACCTGATCCCGGTGCAGGTCGATCACCTCCAGCATCGATGCCTCGTTGCGCGGATACCCCGGGAAGGCGCCCGACTGGGAGGCCAGCCGCGCCGAGGTGGCGTAAGCCTGGCCGCACATGAGGGCAGTGATCGCCGCCGCCGTCGCGCGTCCCTGCTCGCTGTCGTAGGGCACGCCCCAGCTCATGAGCAGGGCGCCGAGGTTGGCGTAACCCAATCCAAGAGGCCGGTAGTCGTGGCTGTTGGCCGCGATCCTCGCCGTGGGGTAGGAGGAATTGTCGACCAGGATCTCCATCGCGGTGACGGTCAGGTCCACGGCGTGGATGAAGTCCACGACATCGAAACGGCCCTCCGCGTTCACGAACCGCTTGAGGTTGAGGGAGGCCAGATTGCAGGCGGTGTCGTCCAGGAACATGTACTCGCTGCAGGGATTCGACGCGTAGATGCGATCCGTGGCCTTGCAGGTGTGCCACCGGTTGATGGTGGTGTCGAACTGCATCCCTGGGTCGCCGCAGACATGCGTCGCCTCGGCCATCGCGCGCAGGAGGTCCCGGGCGCGGTAGGTTTCCGCGATGTCGCCGTCCAGTACATTGCGCGTGGACCACTCGCGGTCGTCCAGCACCGCCTGCATGAACTCGTCGGTGACCCGCACGCTGTGGTTGGCGTTCTGGTAGAAGACGGAGTCGTAGGCACCGCCGGGGACATTGAAGCCGCCGTCGTAGCCGGCCTCGATGAGCGCCCAGGCCTTCTTCTCTTCCTCCGCCTTGCAGCGGATGAAGTCGTGGATGTCGGGATGGTCGATGTTCAGGATGACCATCTTGGCCGCGCGGCGGGTCTTGCCGCCGGACTTGATCACCCCCGCGAAGGCGTCGTAGCCCTTCATGAAGGAGACGGGGCCGGAGGCGGTCCCGCCGCCCCGCAGCCTCTCATGGGAGGAGCGGATCCGGGACAGGTTGCTGCCCGTGCCGGAACCCCACTTGAAGAGCATCCCCTCGGTCTTGGCGAGATCGAGGATGGAGTCCATGGAATCCTGCACCGAGTTGATGAAGCACGCGGAGCACTGGGGGTGCTCCACCACGCCCACATTGAACCAGACCGGGCTGTTGAAGGCCATCTTCTGGCTCAGGACCAGGTGCTGGAGCTCGTCGTGGAACGCGTCGCGGTCCTCGGGGGCGGCGAAGAGGCCTCCCGCCTCGCCCCAGCGCGTGATGGTGTCCACCACTCGCGCCACCAACTGCCGCACGCTCGATTCGCGGTCGGGCGTACCGAGGTTGCCGCGGAAGTACTTGGAGACCACCACATTCGTGGCGGTCATGGACCAGGACTTCGGGATCTCGACCTCTCGCTGCTCGAACACGGTCTCCCCGCGTTCGCTGGTGATCAGGGCGTGGCGGGTCTCCCATTCGACTTCGTCGAATGGGTTCACCCCCGGCCGTGTGTGACGCCGCTCGAACCGGAGACCGCCCTCCAGAGCAGCCCCCCGACTGCGGCGCCTGGCCGACGGGCGAACCGACGCCGCGCCCTCAGCGGCGGACGGTTTGCTCGCTTTCTTTGCCATGGGTCGCACATCCTTCCGGGTAAGGGTGGGACGAAAGACGCCTTCCTTCATATCGCCGCGCGAGAAAGACCGTCAAGGCGAAAAGTACTAATTCATGTAGGTGCTTGTCCCACAATACACAACATCTTGTGGAAGGAAGTGAAGTCCTGTGGAGAACCTACCGGACCTGCGTGTCGCGATCAGACAATCTAAATGAGTTGTAATCGCGCCGCAAGGCCTATCGGTGCGTCAGCTTGCCCGCTGCAGCGGAGGAGCCCCCGCCGGGGGCCGGGCGGCCGCGTCCGAATCCGCCGCGCGGCTCCCGTGGAGAGGGAGTTGGATGCGGAAGATGATGCCTCGGCCGGGCGCGTCGCCGACCTGCACCATGCCGCCGTGGGCCAGCACGAAGCGCTTCACAAGCGGAAGCCCCAGACCGAGCTCGCCGGTCCGCCCGCTGGGCGCGGGATCGAGCGCGAGGAAGGGATGCTCGAGCGCTTCCCGCTCCGCCCCCGCAGGCCGGTCGGTCTCGTCGCGGATCGCGATCTCAGCCCAGTCCTCGTCGAGGCGGTGCGTGCTGACCGCGATGCGCGCCGGGGGCTCGCTGTGGCGAATCGCGTTGCGCAGCAGGGTGGTCAACGCATCGTCCAGGCGCCGCGAGTCGGCCCTTGCCGGGAGGGGTTCACAGGCCAGGGTGAGGGAAAGGCCGAGGCCGCGCGCCTCGGCCTCGGCGCGCTCCCGCTCCACGACCCGATGCACGAGGAGGCCCAGATCGATGTCCGCCCGTTCGAGGGAGAGCTGCCCCGAACGGATGCGGGTGACCTCGAAGACCTGCTCGATCAGGCGCTGGAGGCTTCTCGCTTCGCGCAGGATCGTCCGCGCGTGCTCCCGCGCCTGCGCGCGGTCCAGGGTCTCCTCGGCGAGAAACTCCGAGTAGGCGATCACGCAGGTGAGCGGCGTCTTGAGCTCATGCGAGACCGTGTCGAGGAAGACATCGCGCGTCCGCAGCGCCTCGTTCAACGACCGGTTGGTCTCCGCCAGCTCCGTCGAGCGGCTCTCGAGCTCGCGGAAGATCCGGACCCGCGTCTCCTCGAGCCGGCGTCGCTGCGAGGACATGTACAGGATGAACGCCGCCAGGAAGACGAAGACGCCTCCAGCCAGGAGATAGCCCCGGTGGGGTCCGTGGAACACGCCGAACATGGCGGCCGTCACGGTCAGGAGGGCGAGGGTGGCGGCGCTGGCCGCCCCCACGGCCAGGGTCGCGACCCACAGGCCGCGCTCGTGGGCGGCGATCCGCCGGTACAGACCGAGCGGCTCCCCGCGGGAGCGGGGCGCCTCGGTCCGAAGATCTATGCCCTGCGCCGGGGACGGGACCATGGGATCTCCTCGGGGCGGGCACCCGGTCGCGGGCCCCCCCGAGGAGTCATCGGCTCACTTGGAATGTGTCTTTAGCGGGATGGCGAATCGGCGGCAATGGCCCCGGCTCCCGGCCGGCTCAGAACCTCCAGCGGGTGCTCAGCGAGAGGGCGAGGATCGAGCGGTCCTCCTCCGTCTTCTGTGGAACCAGGCTCATGTACCGCGGGTCCGGGTTGAAGCTCGAGAGGTAGAAGTTGTCGATGTCGTAGGACTTGCGCTCGACCGCCAGCTCCGCCCCGAAGCTCCCCATGTCGAACCCCAGTCCCAGGGACAGCACCGTCGCCTCGGCGCCCTTGCCCCGGAAGAGAAGGTCGTTGAACTCCCACAGCTCCCGCAGGGCGCCGTCCAGCTCCTCGTAGCGCGCCTGCTGCTCCTCGGTGCGGGTGCCCGCGGGGATCCCGTTCAGGTGAAAGTACTCCAGCTGCAGCGCGGTGGGCTGCGCGTACATGTCCGGGATGACGGTGTGGGTCTGGGTGAGCTTCTCCATGCGGAACCCGACCCGGAGCGGCATGTTCCACTCCGCCCGCCGGATGACCAGGTACTCCGCCCCCAGCCGCAGGCTGTTCGTGTCCTCGAAGCGCGCGCTGAAGGTCTCTTCCCCCGAGTCGGAGACATTCAGGTCGGCAAAAAAGCTGGTGGAGTCGGAGGCGTTGGTGAAGCCGATGATCGGATCGACGGCGGCGCGGGTGATCTCGGCGTCGCTCCAGGGCCGGATCATGTAGTCAGCTGCCAGGGTGAGCCGGTCGTTCACGACGAACGCCGAACCGAGGCCGAGCATGGTGGGGACGGAGAGCATGTGGTCGAGCGGCCTGCTGCGCAGGTCGTAGCGGCCCGCGAGCTGGT
>CAZWKH010000169.1:0-6008 GCA_964633885.1 uncultured bacterium
GATCCAGAGCGGAGGCGCGTTCGAGGTGCGCCACGGCCGAGTCGGGCCGGTCCATGCGCAGCGCGAGCATGCCGAGCTGGAAGTGGACCTCGGGCAGCAGCGGGTCGAGGGCGAGCGCCCGCTCGAGGCTTTGCGCGGCGAAGGGGAAGTCGCGCGCCTCGATGGCGCCCGCGGCGAAGAGCGCATGGTCCTGCGCGGTCCAGAAGGAGGTATCCGGCAGTGCGGCGTAGATGCTGCGGGCCTGGGTCCGCGCCTCCGGGTCCCTTCCCTGGACGGCCGCCCGCGCGAAGGCGAGGCGTGCGTCGGTCCGGGTGCTGTCCAGGGCGCAGGCCGCGCGGGCCGCGTCCAGGGCCAGTGCGGTCATGCGGATCTCCACGCAGGCCCGGGAGAGGTCCACCAGGGCGTCCACATCCCCGGGCTCCAGGTTGAAGTAGCGCAGGTAGACCTTGGCCGACCGGTCGTACTGGCGCGCCAGGAAGTAGAGCCTGCCCAGGTCCTTGAGGGCCGGCGCGTAGGTGGAGTCGATCTCGACGGCCTGCTGGTAGCGGTCGCGGGCCTCCGTGTAGCGCTCGACCTGCTGGTAGAGACGGCCCAGGTCGTGGAGCAGAGGGGCGGTCGGCACCACGCCGGGCGCGGCGAGGGCGCTCTCGAACGCGTCGATGGCCAGCTCGGGCAGATCGTGCTGGATGTAGATCCGCGCCACCAGCGTGGCGAACTCCGGCTGGGCCGGATCCAGCGCGAAGGCCACCAGGGCATCTCCCTCCGCTGCGGCGGTGTCTCCGACCGCCATATGGTAGAGGGCCATCCCATGGCGGTACTGGGCCTCGCCCTCCTCCAGCCCCCGCAGCCGGGCGCCCCGATCGAGGAGCGCCCGGGCCTCCTCCGTCGCCCCCTGCGCGAGGAGGATCCGGGCCTGTCCGTACTGCGCCGTCCACAGCCCGGGCTTCTCGGCGAGGGCCTGCAGGAACTCATGCGACGCCTCGGGATCGCGGCCGAGGCGCAGAAGCAGGAGTCCCAGGCCCGCATGGGCCTCGGGGTAGTCGGGCTTCGCCGCCAGCGCGGCGCGGTAATGCCGCTCTGCGTCTTCGGGGCGCCCTTCGCGCGCCGCGATCTCGGCCAGGCCGAACTGCGCCCTGTGCGGCTGGTACCCGGCGGCGACCGCCTCGTCGAAATGCGCGCGGGCCTCGTCGAGGCGCCCTTGCTCCAGCGCCTTCATCCCGAGGCGGATGGGGTCCACATCGATGGTGTAGGAGCGCGTCTGGGCGCAGGCCGTCGTGGCCGCCAGCGCCCCGAGGAGCACCGCCAATCCGATCCACTCACGCCCTCTGGACATTGCCCTAGCGTCCTCTCAACCGGTCTTGCCGATCGGATCCCGAGTGATGACCACCTCGCGCAGGGTCTGCCGCGCGGGGAGAAACCCCGCCCGTTCGACCTGCCGCTGGCCCCGATCGCTGGTCAGGTGCGTGACGAACATGGTCCCCTGGATGCTGCCCCTGGCGCGGCAGGCGGCCAGAAGGTGATGGTGAAGAGGATACTCGCCGTAGGCGATCTCCTCGTAGCCCGGATCCGCCGCGGGCCCGGCGGCGTCGGGGCGCAGCGCGAGGGCACGGGTGCCCAGGGACGCCAGATCCCGCGGCAGGCTGAGCGAGCTGGCCAGGCCCGCGGCTCGCGGGTCGGCGGCCACCGCCCCCAGCACAGCCGCCTCGTTCTCCAGAAAGATGACCTGCCGAGGTTGTTCCATGGACGCGATACCCAGCTGCGAGCGCGCCGCGTCCCAGAGCCCGAGATTGGGGTCCGCAACGAAGAGGCGGTCGAAGCGGGCAGTGGGGGAGCCGGTGGCCAGGGCGCGGAGCTCCTCCAGGGACAGGGAGTCGGCGGCCGCATCCGCACCGGCCAGGACCACGATCCCCCCGAGCGCGACGGGAAACCAGAGCGCCGTGTCGCGATCCACGGCACGGAAGAGATCCTGCTCCTCGATCGAGGGCGCGCGGCAGAGAAACGCGACATCGGCCCTGCCGTGGATGAGCTCCTCCAGGGCATGCGCGGTGCCGCCGCCCGCCGCACGGATGTCGAGCGCCGGATAGTCGCGGCGGTAGGAGGCGAGCAGCTGCTCGAGGAGGGCGGGGGCGAGCGCGGCGCCGGCCACGCGCAGGGTCTGCGTGCTGTCCGCCGCTCCGGGGAACGACGGCAGGAGGCGGTCCACCCCGAGCCGGCCGCGCAGCAGGAAGAGGGCGGCCAGAACGGCGATGTAAACGGTTACCCGGGAGATCCGAGCTGTCCCGCGAAACCGCGATGCCGCCATGGGTGAACTCTCCTGGGAGACGGATGGGCCACGCACCGGGGAACGGCCCTGCTTCCTCCTTGCGGACTATAGGCGGGCCGTGGCGGGGCTTCAACGGGCAACTCCCGGCGGAGCCGCGCTCCAGAATCCGGTTGCGCTCCCCTCATGCTGGCATAAGATGGTGCCCGATGATGCGCTTGGCCCGCCTCTCCGCAGTCGCCTGTCTCGTGCTCGCGATCGGCATGTCCCAGGCCGGCTGCCGCGAGAATGCCGCCCCTCCCTCCGGCGGGTTTTCCCCGGGCCCCCGTGAAACCGCTTTCATCGATACCCTGGAGGCGCGCAGCTTCGCGTACTTCTGGGACCTGGCCGATCCCGCCACGGGGCTCGCCCCCGACCGCTGGCCCACGCGGTCCTTCGCGAGCGTGGCCGCCACCGGCTTCGCGCTGACCGCCTATCCGATCGGAGCGGAGCGGGGCTACGTCACCCGGGAGGCGGCGCGCCGTCGCGTGCTGGACACCCTGCGCTTCCTCTGGACCGCGCCGCAGGACAGTGGTGTGGCGGGCGCCGCGGGGTACAGGGGGTTCTACTACCACTTCGTCCACCCCGGGACCGGGCACCGTTTCGAGAAGGTCGAGCTCTCCACCCAGGATACGGCACTGCTCCTGGCCGGAGCGCTCTTCTGCCAGTCCTACTTCGACCGGCGGCAGGCCCAGGAGGACAGCATCCGCGCCCTGGCGGACTCCCTCTACGGCCGGGCGGACTGGCGATGGGCACAGGTGCGCCCTCCCTCCATCGGCCATGGCTGGGACCCCGAGTCGGGCTTTCTCCCCTACGACTGGGGGGGCTACAACGAGGCCATGCTGACCTACATCCTCGCCCTGGGATCGCCCACCCATCCCGTGGGCCCGGAGGCGTGGGACGCCTGGCTAGCTGGCTACCGGTGGGGGACCTTCCACGGCCAGGAGCACCTCGGTTTCGCCCCGCTCTTCGGCCATCAGTACACCCATGTCTGGATCGACTTCCGCGGCATCCGGGACGCCGCGATGCGCGCGCGGGGAATCGACTACTTCGAGAACTCGCGCCGCGCGGTGCTCGCGCAGCAGGCCTACGCCGTCGAGAACCCCGGGGGATGGCGGGGATACGGCCCGCTGTTCTGGGGCCTCACCGCCTGCGACGGCCCTCTGAGCGGCCGCCTGATCATCGACGGGCGCATGCGCGAGTTCAATACCTACTGGGACCGGGGCGCCTCTTTCACCACGATCCACGACGACGGCACGGTCTGCCCCTCGGCGGTGGGGGGGTCCATCGTCTTCGCCCCGGAGATCGCGATCCCCACTCTGGTCGCGATGCGCGAGACCTACGGCGACCGCATCTTCTCCACCTATGGATTCCTCGACGCGCTGAACCTGACGCTCACCACCCCTGTGGAGACCCAGCATGGACGGGTGGAGCCCGGGGTCGGCTGGTTCGACACCGACTACATCGGCATCGACCAGGGCCCCATCCTGGCCATGATCGAGAACTACCGCAGCGAGCTCGTCTGGCGGACCATGCGCAGGAATCCCCATGTGGTGCGGGGTCTCGAAGCCGCCGGGTTCACCGGCGGGTGGCTCGACGAGGCGCGCTGAGGAATCGATGCGCGCCGCGCTCCTGGCTGCCGCACTGCTCCTGGCCGGTTGCGCGCGCGGGAGCGCGGAGCCCGGCGTCACCCTGCGCTTCTGGGCGATGGGCCGCGAGGGAGAAGTCGTCCAGGAGCTGGTGGACGAGTTCGAACAGGCCCACCCCGGCCTGCGCGTCGTGGTGCAGCAGATCCCCTGGGGAGCGGCCCACGAGAAGCTCCTGACCGCCTATGTGGGGCGCTCCACACCCGACCTCGCGCAGCTCGGCAACACCTGGGTCTCGGAGTTCGCCGCGCTCAACGCGATCGCGCCCCTGGATGACCGCATCGAGGCCTCGGCGGAGATCGCCCCGGACTCCTTCTTCCCGGGCATCTGGGACACCAATGTCATCGACGGGACCACCTACGGAGTGCCCTGGTATGTGGACACCCGCGTGCTCTTCTACAGGAGCGATCTCCTCGCGGAAGCGGGTTACGACTCCGTGCCCGGCACCTGGGACGGCTGGCGCGAGGCCATGGAGGCGATCCGGCGCATCGGGGGGCCCGAGCGCTATCCGATCTTCCTCCCCACCAACGAGTACACGCCCTGGATCGTCTTCGGCCTGGCAGCAGGATCTCCGCTCCTGAGGGAACGCGACACGCGAGGGGCCTTCGGCGGGCCCGCCTACCGGCGCGCGGCGGCCTTCTACCTGGACCTCTTCCGGCGTGGTCTCGCTCCGGCGGTGCAGGGGGCCTCGATCGCCAACCTGTACCAGGAGTTCGAGCGCGGGACCATTGCCATGTACATCACCGGCCCGTGGAACCTGGGCGAGTTCCGCCGCCGTCTTTCTCCGGCCATGCAGTCGAGCTGGTCCACCTCGCCGCTCCCCGGGCCCGACGGGTTCGAGAGCGGGGTATCCACGGCCGGGGGATCGAGCCTGGTCCTCTTCCGCGGCAGCCGCCATCCCGAGGAGGCCTGGCGGCTCATCGAGTTCCTCTCCACCGCCGAGGCGCAGGCGCGCTTCTTCCGGCTGACCGGCGACCTCCCCGCGCACCGCGCGGCGTGGCGCGACACGGCGCTCACCTCCGATCCTCATCTGCGCACCTTCGAGGCGCAGCTGACGCGGGTGGTCTCCACGCCGAAGATCCCCGAGTGGGAGCAGATCTCGCTCAAGCTCCAGGGGACGGTGGAGGCGATGATCCTGGGCGGGGCGGCGCCGGACTCGGCGCTGGCCAAGCTGGACCGGGAGGTGGACCGGATCCTCGAGAAGCGGCGCTGGCTCCTCGAGCATGGCCGGGGCCCGGGCGCGCGGGCTCTGGACGACACGCCGGCCGGTGGGGTCGGGCCGGACGCGGAGGCGGTGCGGTGAGGGGTCTCCTGGACCGGCGGCAGGAGCGCGCCGCCTGGTTCTTCCTTCTCCCCGCTCTGGTCCTCTTCGCCGTCTTCTTCGTGGTGCCGGTCCTGGCGGGTCTCGTCCTGAGCTTCACCGACTTCGACCTCTACGCCATCGGCTCCCCCGGGACCGCGCGCTTCGTGGGCTTCAAGAACTACGCTCAGACGCTGGCGAACCCGCTCTTCTGGACTGCGCTCAAGAACACCCTCTACTTCGTCCTGGTGGGGGGGCCGCTCTCGGTGATGGTCTCGCTGGGGGCCGCCCTCCTCCTCAGCGCTCCGCTCGCGAGGTTCAAGAGCCTCTTCCGCACCATCTACTTCGCGCCCGTGGTCACCACCCTGGTGGCGGTCGCGATCGTCTGGCGCTACCTCTACCACCCCCGCTACGGCCTGCTGAACCATCTGCTGGGGTTCGTCGGGCTCGGGCCCATCGACTGGCTCGGCGATCCACACTGGTCCATGCCCGCGATCATCCTTCTCGCGGTCTGGAAGAACTTCGGCTACAACATGCTCATCTTCGTGGCCGGGCTCCAGAGCATCCCGGAAGATCTCTACGAGGCGGCCGCTATCGACGGCGCGAGCCCCTGGAGGCGCTTCCTGCACATCACGCTCCCCGGACTGGCCCCCGTGTTCCTGTTCGTGAGCGTGACCACGATGATCGGGTACTTCCAGCTCTTCGCCGAACCCTATGTGATGACCCAGGGAGGCCCGCTGCGCAGCACCACGAGCCTCGTGCT
>CAZWKH010000170.1:0-404 GCA_964633885.1 uncultured bacterium
GCCCCAGGAAGCTACCAGTACAAGTTCGTCGTCGACGGCAGCCAGTGGCTCACCGACGAGGCCGCGGCCGAGTTCACCGACGACGGATTCGGCGGCAAGAACTCCGTGATGCAGGTGGGGGTCGAGCCGCTCGTGGTGGGGACGAAGACCGGAGCCCCGGCCAGGCCGGCCGCCGACCCCGGCCCTGCCCCGGCCGCGGAGGGCACCACCGCGGTGACCTTCCGCTACCAGCCGGTGATCGGCGGGGTGAGCCAGGTGAGCGTGGCCGGATCGTTCAACGGCTGGGACGCGGCCCGCAACCCGCTCAGCGACGCAGACGGGGACGGGGTGTGGGAGACCACCGTGCTCCTGCCCCGGGGCAAGGTGGAGTACAAGTTCGTGGTGAACGGAGACCAGAGGTTCGC
>CAZWKH010000170.1:414-5996 GCA_964633885.1 uncultured bacterium
CGCCGACGACTTCGCCCCCGACAGCGCCCCCGACGGGTTCGGCGGTGAGAACTCCCTGCTCCAGGTCGGCCCCGCTCCCATGACCACCGGCCCCGGCGGCAATGTGCTTCCCAAGGGAGCCGCGGCCGCCTCGGGGCTCCGCGAGGTGACCTTCCGCTTCAAGCCGGGGAGCCGCCCCAACTCCGTGATGCTGGCCGGCACCTTCAACGACTGGAATGTGGGCAAGACTCCCATGAGCGGGCCCGACGACGCCGGTGAGTACACGGCCACGCTGCTTCTCCAGGAGGGTGATTACCAGTACAAGTTCGTGGCGGACGGCGCCTGGACCACCGATCGCGCCCATGCCGACGACTACCTCGACGACGGTTTCGGCGGCCAGAACAGCGTGATCCGGGTCGACGCGCGGTTCCCGGCCGTGGAGGTGAAGCTCGGCGACGGCAAGGTCTCCAACGCCGGCATCGAGCACAAGCAGACGGCGACCGAGGTCAACCACATGGGGGGGGGAAAGGTGGAGATCACCTTCCGCTCCCACCGCGGCGACATCGAGGGGATGGACCTCGTGCTGCGCGAGGGGGGGGCGGAGCGCACCGTCGCCCTGTCCCCCGCCGCCAGCGACGGCGCGTTCCAGTACTGGCGGGGCACGATCACCACCGGGCCCGCCGGGGACTTCGATTACCTCGCCGCCTACCGGGACGCCGGAGCCGTGGCCTATCTCTCCCCCTCGGGCATGGCCGCCGACCGCCCCGCCCCGGAGGGCTGGTTCCACTTCACCGCCACCGCCTTCCCTCCCTTCGAGACGCCGGACTGGGTCAAGGACGCGGTGATCTACCAGATCTTCCCGGACCGGTTCAAGAACGGGAACCCGGCCAACGACCCGAAATTCGACCGCTGGTACTACCAGGGCAAGACCACGCTCCCCTCTTCGGGCAAGACCAATGAGGAGTACTACCATTTGGTCACGGACTGGAGCGACATCTCCGGGCTGGTACACAGCCCGAACCGCACCGACGGCAAGCCCGACTACTTCTCGTTCTACGGCGGCGACATCGCCGGGGTGCGGCAGGGCCTCGACTACCTTCAGGACCTGGGTGTGACCGCGATCTACTTCAACCCGATCTTCGAGGCCAAGTCGAACCACAAGTACGACTGCGCGGACTACCTCAAGCTGGACCCCGCCTTCGGCACCAACGAGGAGTTCAAGGAGTTCGTCCAGGCGGCCCACGCCAGGGGGATCCGCATCATCCTCGACATCGTGTACAACCACTGCGGCAACGGGCACTGGGCCTTCGCGGATGCCGCCAAGAACGGCCCGCAGAGTCCCAGCTACAACTGGTTCGAGTTCAAGAAATGGCCGCTCCCCGAACGCTTCGGCGGCGGCGGCGCCAAGCCGGAAGACTACTACGCCTGCTGGTGGGGATTCGGCGACCTGCCCGACCTCAACTTCGACCTCTCCCGCCCCAACGCGCAGGAGAACGGGGTGAAGAGCATCGCCGAGGCCCAGCCCAACCGGCCGCTCCTCCAGCACCTGAGCGAGGTCACCGCCTTCTGGATCGGCGCGATGGATTGCGACGGAGTGCGCCTCGATGTGCCCAACGAGGTGCCCTTCTGGTTCTGGAAGGAGTTCAACCGCGAGGTGAAGGCGCTCAAGAAGGACGCGTACATCGTGGGCGAGCTGTGGGGCAACGCATCCGACTATGTCGGCCCCACCCTCTTCGACGCGACCATGAACTACGCCTACTTCCGCGACCCCGTCACCAAGTTCCTGGGGCAGGGCCGAGGCAGCGCGGAGGAGTTCGACCGCACCATGGCCACCGGCCGCAACACCTATCCCACCCAGGCCGTGCAGGTAATGATGAACCTGGTGGGCAGCCACGACACCGCCCGCTACCGCGAGCAGGTGGGAGGCGACCCCAAGCGGGTCCGGCTCACCGCCCTGTTCGCCATGACCTATGTGGGCGCGCCGCACATCTACTACGGCGACGAGATCGGCATGATGGGAGGCAAGGACCCGGACTGCCGGCGCCCCTTCCTCTGGAACTGGCGTGAAAACCCCGACCGGGTCGAGTTGCACGACGCCTACCGCGCCCTGGCGCGGGCACGCGCCGAGCATGTCGCGCTGCGCCGCGGGGACTTCACCACCCTCCTGGCCAAGGGCCCCGTCTACGCCTACGCGCGGACCTCGGGAGACGACCGCGTGGTGGTCGCGCTCAACTCGGGAACGGCCGCGGCCAGCGTGACGCTGGACGCAGGGATGCTCGGGGGCGCCACCGAGGGGGTGGACCTGATCACCGGAGCGGCGGTGAACCTGGCCGGACCGCTCCCGCTGGAACCGGTCTCGGGGATCGCCATCCTCCTCAAGTAGCGGTGTTCGGGAGGGGCGGGGCGCGGGCCCCGCCCTTCTTCACCGCGCCCGACCCTGTCCCCTCGCGCCCAGCGCCGTGATCCGGTCCACGCCCTTCGCGAAGACCTCCGGCGCGCAGATGAGGCTCAGCACGATCAGGTCCTCATCGGCGAAGTCGTAGAAGTAGCCGGGGTGGACGAGCACCCCCTCTTCGCGCAGAAGGCGCAGCGCGGTCTCGTCGTCCGTCCACCCCCGCGGGAGCCGGAGTACGCCGTACCATCCCCCTTCGCGCGGCAGGGGGACGAGCGGGCCGCCCGCGCAGGCCGCGGCAAGGGTCCGCGCGTTGGTCTCCAGGCGCTCGCGAAGGCAATCCTGAATCGCCCCCCGCCGGGCCAGCAGTTCGGGCGCACCATGCTGGATCGCGGTCCCCACCGAGAGGTAGGTGTCGGCAATGAGCTCGAGCCGCGCACAGGCCTCCCGCGCCGGATCGGCGGGCCCGCTCACCTGGATCCACCCCAGCTTCGCCTGGGGCAGTGCAGCCACCTTGGAGAGGCCGCTCAGAACGAGGGTCAGGGCCGCATCGTTTCCGGCGGCGGTGTCCGCACGCCCGGCCCAGTCCCGCGAAGGATAGTCCAGGAAGACCTCGTCCACGAGGAACGCCGCCCCGCGCTCCACGCAGAGCTTCGAGAGAAGGGCCCGATCGGCCGGCGCGAGATAGGAACCGGTCGGGTTGTTGGGGCTGACGGCCACGACCGCCCGCGCGCGCGGGCCCCAGGCCGCGCGCAGGCTCGCCTCGTCGGGCCTCCACCCGCCGGCGCCGTCCTGCTCCAGCCGATAGGACACCGGCACAAGCCCCTCCAGCGCGACGAGCTGCTCGAAGAGCGGATAGCTGGGCTCCGGCATGAGGACCTGATCTCCCGGATTGCCCAGGAGCTTGAACGCGAAGGCATAGGCTTCGCTCGTGCTCGCGGTCAGGAAGAGACTGTCGGGATCGATCGCGCGGCCGTGGTCGGCATAATAGGCCGCCACCGCCTCCCGGGCGGTGCGCAGTCCCCGGGGCGAGGGCTCGTAGATAAGAGCCTCCGGCCGGGACCAGGCGGCAAGAATGGCCTCGGCGTCGTAGCGCAGGCCCACCTGCGTGGGGTTGGTCTCGGTGAGATCGAGCAGAGGGTCGCCGTTGCGGCGGCGCGCCTCGAGCTCCGCCATCAGCGGGTTCGTCTGCGGGTCATGGGGAACTCGGCTCGAGAACATGGTCCTCCCGGCTGCTAGCGCGACTCGGTGCGCTCCCCCGACGGATCTGCGGCGAGAAGGCCGCGCAGTCGCGCCTGGAGATGGCGGCCGCGGGTCTCCCCCGCGAGGTCGATGCGGGTGACGCGGTCCCCATGGCGGGCGAGCCAGCTCAGGGCGATCTCGGCAAGCGCCGCCGCCTCAGCGAGCGTCAGCATGACACCGGCCTCCCCCGGCGCCCACCCGAGATCGCCGTCCAGGAAGCCGCAGAGGCGCTTCCACAGCCCGGCCGGCAAGCGGGGAGCGCGGGGAACGCGCTCCCAGTGGAAGCGGCCGTCCCCGGCGACGAGGCACAGCTCCACGGCGCCCCGCGCGGGCGAGGGAAGCGCGAGCAGTACGACGGCCCGGCGCCAGGAGCCGCGGGGCCTCCGGTGGACCCGTTCCTGCCGGTTCAGGGGCGGGCGTCCACGGGAGAGATGGCGCTGCTCGCGCAGAAGGGCTTCGAGATCGCTCCCCGCCTCGTCCCAGGCCAGGTCTGCTGCCCCGCGCGCCAGCTCGCGGCTCTTTCCCGCCTCGACCGCGCCCGGTCCGAAGTGGCGCGGCACGCGGCGGCGCAGGGACCGCGCCTTTCCGACATAGAGCAGGCTTCCGTCCGCGGCCAGGAACCGGTAAACCCCCGGCGCCGCCGGGAGCGCTGCGATGACCTCCGCCAGGGCGGGGGCAGGGTACCAGCCCTCCGGCTGGAGGGCCGGAGCGGCCAGCTTTGCCGCGAGGGCGGCCAGAACCTTGCGCCCGAAGAGCCCGGGATCCTCGATCTCCTCGAGCCCGGTCTTGAGGATCCGCGCGAGCTGGGCGGCGGTGCGGGGAGAGCTCAGGCCCAGTTTCTGAAGGACCACACCGAGGGGAAAGGCCGCCCCGTCTCGCGAGCGGATCGCATCGAGAAAACCGGCGCCGGCCGGGGTCCAGATGAAGCGCGCGGGCCAGTGGAGAAAGAGAGCTCCCAGGGGAACCGGCCTGGGCCAGGTCTCGATCCCCGCGGTGATGGTCCCGTCCTCCGCCCGCGTGGCGACCAGGGTCGTCCGGCATCCCGCCTGGGGCTGTACGGCCAGAACCAGCGGCGGAAGCGGACGGCTAAGAGGACTTTCTTCTCCGTGGGGCGTGGTCATGCGGGCCTGGTCCGGTCCCCCCGGGAGGCGCCGCTCAGGCAAGCCCCGGGTCCCGGGCCGGCCAGGCCGGCCAGCAGACGCGGCGGAATCCGCAGCCCTCGCAGACGCCGCGGTCCTCCGTGGGAGGGAACCGGCCGATCTCGGCCAGATTCCGGCCGGGATCGCTGAGCAGCGACTTCATGGTGCGGATCGAGGCGCGCATGTGCTCGACCCCCTCTTCGAGCGCGGCCTCGTCGAGGGTCACGATCCGGATGTCGCCACTCAGCAGGTAGTGCAGCTCACCGATCGCGCGGCGGGGGTCGATCCCCCACTTCTCCCTGGCGAAGAGGCCGTAGCAGACGAGCTGCATCCGGTCGCTCTCCTCGCCGGGGCGGCCGCTCTTCCAGTCGATGAGGAGGGCGTTCCCCTGGTCGTTCTTGAGGGCGAAGTCCGGAGCCACGAAGACCCGGGTCCCCTCGAAGAGGAACGAGTCGAGGGCGTCGATGGGCAGCCAGTTCTCGATGCGGGTCTCGAGGATGATCCGTCTCACCTTGGACTCGAAGAAATTCGTGAGGCAGGTGAACACACGGTCACGCAGCCGCTGCCACTCCTCGTCCGGGAGGTCCTCCGCGTATTCGTGCTCGAAGAGCCCCACAGCGCGCTTCGGGCGGCGGCGGTACTCCCCGGACCGCGACTCGCTGAACCCCTGCCGGAGCCTCTCCAGAGCGGCGGCCTTCGCCTCCTCGAGAGTCGTCTCCTTGCCGTAGCGATGGCGGTTCAGGACATCGGCCACCGCTCCGTGGACGACCTGCCCCGCGAAGGTGTAGCGGTTGCCGTAGACGCGGGCGGCCAGGGTGGCGCGCTTGCCG
>CAZWKH010000171.1:0-5972 GCA_964633885.1 uncultured bacterium
CGTGCGCGACCGGCCCGGCGAGGCGGGCTTCGCCAACTTCGACACCGGCGACGCCTCCTCCGGCGAGAGCGACGAGCCCGATCCCGTCCGGGTCATTCTCAAGAAGGTCGTCACCAACCCGATCGTGCTCACCATCGGCGCCATCGAGTTCTGCACCGGGGTGCTCCGCCAGGGCATCATGCACTGGTACAGCATCTACGGGAAGGAGATGGGCTACGCCAAGGAATTCTTCATCACCGAACACTGGGGCACGATGCTCTTCATCGCCGGCGCCACCGGCGGCATGACCGCGGGGTGGATCTCGGACAAGGTCTTCGGATCGCGCCGGGGCCCCGTGGCCGCCCTGCTCTACGGTCTCATGTTCTTCTGCGTGATCGTGATGGCGTTCTCCGTGCAGGTGCCGGGCACCGGAGCCGTGGACATCACCCGCATGTGGATCCTCGGAGTCTGCGTCATGCTGATCTCCTACTGCGTGATCGGGACCCACGGGATGCTGTCGGGCACGGCCACCATGGACTTCGGCGGGCGCAAGAACGCGGGCACCACGGTGGGGCTCATCGACGGGCTCGTCTACCTGGGCACCGGCCTGCAATCGCTGAGCCTGGGGTTCCTGACCGAGAAGTCCTGGTCCTACTGGCCGCCGTTCCTCATCCCCTTCGCGCTCATCGGGGCGCTGCTCTCCGTGCGCATCTGGAAGGCGCTCCCCCAGGGGGCGCGCCGGGCGCATTGAGGGCGGGGGCTAGGGGTCGGTCCGCCGCGTCGAGGTGTACAGCCCGGCCAGGACCCACTTGCGCGCCAGCCAGAGGCCGATCGGCGAGGCCATCGCGATGAGGCCGTAGACGAACCAGAGCTTCTCCGTCTGGAGCATGTTCCGCGGCACATCCGCCGGGCAGTACTTCGCCAGCATGTAGCCGGAGTAGAGACCGGTGGTCCCCTTGGCCAGGAGCCAGGGGATGTTGGCCAGGCCCATGTACTGGGCGATCCGGCCGGGCGGCGCCAGCTCCGACGCGTACTCCAGGAACCGCGCGGACCAGAGCGCTTCCCCGATCGAGAAGAGCACGAAGTAGGTGATGAGCAACGACAGGTCCGGGCCCCTGGCGAGGAGGAAGGTCGGGAGCGCGGAGACGAGCGACCCGACGACCATCATCTTGTAGACGCTCACACGCCGGGTGAAGGCGGTGGCGATCGGCACGCCGATGAAGATGATGATGGGGTTGATCCAGTTGACCAGCCACTCCATGTGGTCCGCGACCCCCTCCGGGTAGGCCCGCATGATGTACTGGGGCATGGTCAGCCACTGGTGCGCGAAGAGGGTCCGCACCGGGAGCAGCATGAAGATGAAGAAGATGAAGCGGGGGTTCGTGAACGGGCCCTCCGCGAAGTAGGCCCGGATGCGCGTGCCGAGCGGCCGTGTGTCCTGCTTGCGCAGCTGCTCCGCGGTGTCCGGCCGCAGCTTCGCCGCCTCGACGCGCTTCGTCATGAACAGGACGAACAGCACGAGGGTAAGGCCCGTGATCCCCCAGGTGATCCAGTTCACCGCCTGCACGCCGGAGCCCGAGAACCCGGCCAGGAAGCGCAGGAAGCCGCCGCCCGGGGCCTCCAGGGGCTCTCCGTCCAGGATGTCCTGAACCGCGGGCCGGGCCCAGGCGGAGATCGTCCCCACGACGACGATGCCCAGGTTCATGATCGCGTAGATGAGGCCGTAACCCATCGAGCTGGTCTTCTCGTCGGTGTACTGCTTGACGCCGGAGTAGCAGACGGGCTGGAGGATGGCCTCCCCGACGGCGACCAGGAGCACCGAGACGAGGACGGCGACCACGGCCAGAGCCGCGCCCTCCACCGACGCGGCCCCGCTGTAGAGGAACCGCCCCACCACCGCGATCACCAGCGCGGCGATGACGGCGCGCCGCAGCCCGAAGGACTCGGCGTAACTCCCCACGCCCAGCATGAAGAGCGTGACGAGCATGGTGAAGACGGAGACGGTCACTCCGGCCCTGGCATCCCCCCACCCCAGGTCGGTCGAGAGGTAGGTCGTCATCAGGGTGAGAACGCCGAAGTAGGCCATGGACTCCACGACGAACGCGCCGACGACGATCCAGAACGCGCGCGGGAGGCGGTGGAGATCGGTGAAGGAGCCCCGGAAGTTGCGGAGGATGGATGCGATGCGGCTGCTCATGGGCGCGGATTCTAGCCGCCCGGCTCACCCGCGGCCAGCGCATAGACGGCGGGTGCGTCCCGCCGGAAGCGGCTCCTACCCCCGGCGCGCGGCGACGAGGGTGTAGCACAGCGGCAGCCGCACCTCCATCGTCGCGAAGGGCGCAAAGATGTTCGCGATGTCGTGCCCGTACTCGCGGAAGGACCGGATCGCGAAGCCCGCCCCCAGGCAGCTCTCGAGCACATCGCCGAGGGTGTGATGGAAGGAGTAATGCGTGATCGAGGGGTATTTCCTGTTTCCGTAGTAGTCGAGGCCGTCCGACTCCGCGAAGGGACCGCGGTCGAAGTAGGAATGGCGGGGGGCGGGAGGAGCGGAACCGGGCTCGGGTTCGAACATCTCGGCGGTGGGATGAAGCTCGTAGACCAGCAACCGCCCACCGGGCCTGAGAAGCCGCGAGGCGACGGCGAAGAAGGCCGGGAGGTCGGGCATCCAGGTCAGGACACCCACGCTCACATAGGCGACATCGAAGGCGGCGTCGAACTCGGCCGGGATGGAGTAGACATCGGAACGGACGAAGGCGCAGTCGATCCGCCCCGCCGCGGCCAGCCGGCGCGCTTCGTCGATGAAGGCGTCCGAGATGTCGAAGCCCACGCAGCGGCCCGCCCCCAGGTTCTTGATCGAGAGAATCTCGCGGCCGTTGTTGCAGCAGAGCTGCACCGCGTCCTTGCCCGCCAGCCCGCAGTCCTGGAGGAGGGCGGTCTCGATGGGGTCGAGGCAGCTGAATCCCCGCCGGCTGAACTCCAGGAGAAGCCGGTCCAGGTTGCGGCGGGCGTGGACGGGCGCCGCCTCGTTCCAGGCCGCGCGGTTGGCCTCGGTGTAGTCGGTGCGTTCCACGGTCGCCGCCTCTCCGTCTCCGGGCCCCCTCAGCCCCGCTTGACCCGGGCGCCGTCGGGACGGTCCTCGACGATCCAGCCCGCCTCGGCCAGCTCCTTGCGCAGGACATCCGCCCGCGCCCAGTCCTTGGCCTTGCGGGCCTCGTCGCGGGCGCGCACCTTCGCCGTCACCTCTTCCGGCACCGCCTCCGCGCCCTCGAGCGGCGTCCAGAAGAGCCCGAGCACCTCGCCCAGCTCCCGCAACTTGTCCACGCCCGCGCGCAGCGCCGCGTCCGCCTTGCCGGGGAACTCGTCGAACGCTCCGTTCAGGAGACGCGACAGGTCGAAAAGGGCGGCCACCGCGCGGGCGGTGTTGAAGTCGTCGGACATGGCCCCCGTGAAGGCGTCCTCCGCGGCCCGGGTCCCCTCCCGGATGGCCTCCGCGCGGGGGTGGGTCTCCCCGACCGCGGCACGGCGTGCAATCTCGGCGAGCGGGTTCCGCAACCGCTTGAGCCCGGTCTCCGACTCGCGGAGCCGCTCCTCGTCGTACTCGATCGGCGAGCGGTAGTGCGTGCCGAGCAGGTAGAGGCGGATCGCCTCCGGGTTGTACTCCGCCGCCACCGCGTCGATGGGACGGAATTTCTTGGTGGACTTGGACATCTTGGCCCCGCCCATGGTCACCCAGCCGTTGTGCACCCAGTAGTTCGAGAAGGGCCTTCCCGTCGCGCCCTCGCTCTGCGCGATCTCGTTCTCGTGGTGCGGGAAGATGAGGTCCTCTCCCCCGCCGTGGAAGTCCAGGGTGGCGCCGCAGTACTTCATGCTCATGGCGGAGCACTCGATGTGCCAGCCCGGCCGGCCCTGTCCCCAGGGGCTCTCCCAGGCCGGTTCGCCGGGCTTGGCCGCCTTCCAGAGCGCGAAGTCCAGCGGATCCTCCTTGTCCTCGCCCACCTCGATCCGCTCCCCCGAGCGCAGGTCGTCGATGCGCTTCTTGGAGAGCTTTCCGTAGGCCGGGAAGGAGCGCACGCGGTAATACACATCGCCGTTCTTCGCCGGATAGGCCTTGCCCTGGGCGATGAGCTCCCCGATGAGGCGGAGGATGTCGTCGATGTGCTCGGTGGCGCGGGGGTAGTGGGTGGCGGGCTTGATGTTCAGCGCCCGGGCGTAGCGCAGGAACAGTTCCTCGTTGCGCCGGGCCACCTCCCTGAAGGTGGTCCCCTCTTCCGCCGCCTTCGCGATGATCTTGTCGTCCACATCGGTGAAGTTGTAGACGAAGGTGACCTTGTAGCCGCGCCACTCCAGGAAGCGGCGGATGGTGTCGCCCACGATCGAGGAGCGGAGGTGGCCGACATGCGGCACATCCTGAACCGTCATGCCGCAGACATACATGCGCGCCTCGCCGGGGTGGACGGGCTCGAAGGGGACCTTCTCGGCGCGCAGGGTGTCGTAGACGCGGATGGTCATGGCGTATCTCCTCGGTGGTCCGCCGCCCCCGCGCGGCAGACCCTGCCGGGCGGACGCGACGGCCGAGAAGAGTAGCAGGCGCGAGGGGAGGTTTCGAGGGGGCGGGACCGCGGGCGGGGGCCCGCTCCGCACCAAAGGCAAGGGGTTGGAGGACGAGCCTCCAACCCCTTGCGAACCAACCTCGCGAACCGACTCCGGCCGATGCCGGAACCGGCCGCTACTCGAAACTAGTTGCCGTTGCGAACGACGACCAGCTTCTTCGCGAACTCCTCGTCGTTGGCCTTCAGGCGGTAGAAGTACACGCCGCTGGCCACCGAACGGGATCCGGAGTCCGTGCCGTCCCAGTGAACGACATTCAGGCCTTCCTTCGCCACGCCGTCGAACACGGTGCGGACCAGGCGGCCGTTCACGTCGAAGATCTCCACGGCAGCCTTCGCGTCACGCGCCATGGTGAACTGGATCGTGCCCATCGCGCCGTTCAACAGCGGGTTGGGAGCGAAGTTCGCCAGAGCCGTCTTGAAGCTGGGCTGACGCGGATCCACCGGCACCGAGGTCCCGGCGGTCGGGTCGCTGCAGGCATCCGGAGCACCCGTGTAACCGAACCAGGTCAACACTTCGGCGAGACGCTCGGCAATCGCAGGCTCGGGGGTCGTGCTGACGACACCGAACTCACAAACGCCGTCCGTGTCGCGGCGATAGTGGACGGAGACGCCGTCGACCACGGTCTTGTAGTCCGGGCCGCCGATGGCTTCGTTCGAGATCGCCGCGTACTGGATCACGCCCTTCACCGGAGCGTTGTACTCTTCGTCGCCGACCGGGGCACCCTGGCCGCCGACATAGAGATCGAGAACGTCGAAGGAACGCAGCTGCGGGCAGCCGTTCCCCTGCGCCAGGTGCTGCACGGTCCGGCCGCCGCCGACGGCGCCCGCGACCAGCGCGCCGGTCACCGGATCGAGCGGGACGCACGCCGTCAGATCCTGGATGCCCGAGGTCGAGGGGCAGGAAGGATCGCGCAGCGTCGCGCAGTTGAACCGCACGCCGCAGAACTCGTTGAGGAGACGCAGCGCGCTGGGCTCCGAGGCCGCCTCGAGCGTCATGCTCTCGGCGATGCCGTTGCCGCTCAGGTACAGGTTGTTGTACCCGAGACCCGGCTCGGTGAGGGTGAGCCACGGAATGAGAACGTCCGCGTCCTCCTTCACGAGGTCGAACGCGCCCAGGTAGGCGGAGTTCCAGAGGATGGCCTTGTAGCCGAGGGTCTGCACGATGGTGGCGCCGTACTCCGTGTTCAGCGGACGCCCGTAGGACATCTGCTGGCTGGAGGGAGCCTCCACATCGAAGCGGTCCCAGGCCTTGCCTTCGAAGTTGGCCGAGGTGCCGGTCAGGACCGCGCCCAGAGCGGGCTCGATCCACACGCCGGAACCGCGGTCGGTCGCGTGGTCCACGAACAGCACGCAGTTGAAGTTGCCGTCCGCGTCCATCGACGA
>CAZWKH010000172.1:0-5952 GCA_964633885.1 uncultured bacterium
CCCGGTGTCGGTAACCCTGGCCTGGGACCCCAACACCGAGCCGGATCTCGCCGGTTATCATGTCTACGCGACGGTGGACGGCGTGACCCAGCGGATGACGAGCAGGGTCCCCATCGTCGAGACCTACTTCGCCTGGGTGGCGGACGGGAACAACAGCATCGCCCTGCATGTGACCGCCGTCGATTGGGCCGGCAACGAGAGCAGCCCTTCGGTGACGAAGCTCGTGAGTCCCTCGCCCGCCGGCGACGATCACGAGACGGTGGAAGGCCTCGGCAAGCAGATCTTCCAGATGAACTAGTCCGGACTCCACCGGCCCGGATCGGACTGATGGGGACGGGGCGATTGCCCCGTCCCTCTTCCGTTGCCCTGCGGGCGATTTTGCGGCGGGCGCGCCGAGTCCTCAGCGCAGGCGCAGGAGCCTGCGCAGCGCGGCCGCCTCGCCGTCGCTCACCCGGATGAAGTAGATCCCGGCCGCGACCGGGCGGCCCGTCGCATCCGTTCCGTCCCAGCTCCAGGCCCCCGCCGTCTCCATGGACCGCGCCTCGCGCAGGAGGCTCCCGCGCGCATCGAGCAGGGCGGTCCGCACAGGTCCCCCGGCGCCGCTCCACACGATGCGCGTGCCGCCGAGGAAGGGGTTGGGCTGCGGCGCCGCCACCCACAGACCGGGGGCGGGAATTGCGATCCTGCCCAGTTCGAACCAGCCCCCGGCGCGGTCCAGCCCTTCGAGGACGAGAGTCGAGGAGGCGCGCACCGCCGCGATCTGTGCACAGGCCTCATCGCGGGGAGCGCCGGACCAGAGAGGCTCTTCCGAATCCACCTCGCGCAAGCGGAGCCCGCTCAGAGCGTCCATCCCCAGGCCGGTCCAGCAAAGGTCGCCGCCCGGACCTCTCCATTCCCATGCGATGCGGCTCACCGCCGGCTGGATCGGCGTGGCGCGCTCGAAGCCGAGGAAGCCGCTGCGGCCGGCGTCGCCCCGTGCCGTGGGCCAGGGCGCGGGGCCGCCGGCGGGACCCATGGGCAGGGACCAGAGCCCGCCCGCGGTGTCGGCCACCACGATGCTGCGCAGGCCCTTCGCGTCGGTCACGATGGGCGACTCGGCGGCGCCGAAGGGGAAGCGGCGCGGGAAGCCGGGCAAGAGGGTGAGATCCGCGCGGTACGCGAGCAGCGTACCGTCCCGGCGCAGTGCGATGAGGTCGGACTGGGCATCCCCGTCCAGGTCCGCGCAGAGCACCTCCCCCGCGATGGGCCCGCCGGCGTCGACGCTCAACACCTCAGGCGCGGTTCCCGGCCTGATCAGATGGATGCCGCCCGCCGAGTCGGCCGCCACCGCCGCTACCCGCCCGTCGGCGGCGAACCCCGCCAGGGAAAGGGCGGTGAGGGGCGGCGCGTCGAGGACGACGCTGCCCGTGGTGAAGCTCTGCCAGGAGAACTCGGTCGCCTGGTACCACCGGACCTCCTGCCGCGTGGAGGGTGCGGACTCCACGGAGAACGCAGCCAGGACCAGGGGAGCGGACTGGATCCAGAACTCACCGATCACGGGGGGGAGCGGGTCGAGACCCAGGGGCAGGTCCAGGCTCGTCGAGCCCCCTCCGCCGTCGCGCAGGTGGAGATGGAGGACGCGGTGCGCCGCGTCCATGGCCGCCAGGTCCACCGGACCCTGCGCGTCCACCTGTCCTGTCGCGACGCTGGTGCAGGCGAATGGAAATCGTTCGGTTACGGTGTCGGCCAGAGCGTCGTAGCGGATGACGAGCAGCCCCTGGGGCGAGGGGAGAAAGATCTCGGGCATGGTCGCGGAGGGGCTGGCCGCGGGTTGCCCTGCCGAGGCCTCGATGGGGACCGGCCAGCCAGGCGCGCCCCGAGAGGAATCGAAGTGGCCGCGGAGAGAGGCTCCCTCGCGCCAGACGAGGAGCGGAGCCGTGGAGGAGGGCCAGCGCAGCGCCAGAGGCAGCTCTTCCTCGGGGACCGCGCCCGAAAGAGACACCCCGCCGGACCATTCCGCGGGGAGATCGAGTCCCGTGCCGGCATCCAGGGCCTGGAGCAGGGTGTCCCCCACACAGACGAGCCGGGTGCTGCTGTCCGCACCTGTGGCCGAGAAGGCGGTGAGGCCGCGCGCCCGTCTCGGTGCGTCCCATCCCCCGCCGGCGGCCCGCACCGCGGCGGCATAGTCGACGAGACCGCTGCCCAGGAGAAGGGCGTATTGGGGATTCAGCGCGGAGATGTCCTGCGCCGTGGTCTTCAGCCGGTCGCGCACCATGGAGGCGGGCGCCCAGGGAGCGACCGCCCGCACCAGCGCCGCCGCCGCCGCGACCTGGGGCGCGGAGAAGGAGGTGCCGGAATTGACCCTGTATCCCGGCAGACCGACGGTGGTGGAGGGAGGGCCGGTGTAGAAGGCGGCCAGGTCGACCCAGCTGCCGAAGTTGCTGCCGCTCGCCTTCACGCCGGAGGCGAGGACGCCGGCCACTCCGAGACAGTCTTCCCGCGAGGCGAGGTACTGGTACTCGGTGGAGCTGGTCCCCAAGTTGCCGGCGGAGCCCACCACCACGACATCGTAGGTCTGGATGGCCTCGTCCAGGGCGGCGGCCAGGCCGTACTGCGTGTCGCCGATGCTGTCCCAGGAGCAGTTGAGCACTCCCGCGCCGTTCAGCGCCGCGTACTCCACGGCTCGGGCACAGAAGGACATGTAGACCACCGGCTGCCCCGAAACGCTGAGCCAGCCTGCCCGCAGCGGCATGATCCGCGCCACCGGGGCCGCGCCCGCAATCCCCTGGCCGTTGCCGGTGAGGGCGTTCACGAAGCCGGCGACCTCCGTGCCGTGTCCCGCCTGGTCGGTCGGATCGTTGTCGGGATCATGGGCGTCCTCGCCGGCCACCGGCGCGTAGTCGCCGAGGGAACCGGAGATCTCGGAGACCTCCACGAAGTCCCAGCCGATGAAGTCGTCGATCTTCCCGTTGGCGTCGTCATCCACCCCGGCGGCGCCGTTCACCTCCGCCGCGTTGTGCCAGAAGACGCGGGGATCGGGGGGGCTTGCGCCGCCCCCCAGGTCGGCGTGCTGCCACCGGACGCCGCTGTCGATGATCCCCACCACCACCTCGCGATCGGCGGGGACAAAAGGCCAGGCGCGGCTTGCGCGCAGGGAGAGCCCGCCCGCGTTGTGGAGGTGGAACTGCCGGGGCAGGCCTCCGTCTCCCAGGAAATAGGGGTCTGTGGGGAGGGACGCCAGTTCCATGACCCAGTCGGACTCTCCTCGCAGCACCCGCGGAGAGCGGCCGAGGGACTCCAGCCACTCACTGTTGATCCGCGCACCTTCGGCATCCGCAGGCGGGTCGAAGGTGACCAGCGCAAAGCGGGCGAGGCGCCCGGCGCGGCTGGTAAAGAGCGGCTCCATGCGCGGGCGCAGGGCCTCGCCTCCCGGTGGGAGTGGAAGCTGCAAGGTTCCCGCGCGCAGCGCCCGGCCCCCCTCGTCGGTGAGCTCGAGCAGGAGACGCCCCGGGACCTGCTGTCCGGCCCCTGCGGGCGAGGCGATGCCGGCGAGGAGGAGAACCACCCACGATAGAGTCGCGATGCGCACCATGGGCGCAGTCTACCACGCCCCTTGACGCGGTCGCGGGAGCCCCGTAGCTTGGTCGCGGCTTCGAAGGGAGGTGCCCGTGCCGCAGAGCGCCCGCGATCGTCTGAAGGAGATCCTCGTCCGCGAGAGCCTCATGAGAGGGGACTTCGTTCTCTCTTCGGGCCAGCGCAGCTCGTTCTACCTGGATGTGCGCCGCACCAGCATGCATCCGGAGGGAGCCGCGCTGTGCGCGGAGCTCTTCCTCGAGGAGCTTCGCGATCTATCCCTCGACGCCGTGGGCGGGCCGGTGCTGGGGGCCGCGCCGCTGGTGGGCGCCCTGGCCTCGGAGAGCTTCCGCCGCGGCCGCCCGATCCCCACCTTCCTGGTGCGCCGCGAGGCGAAGGGCCACGGCACGGCCAAGCTCATCGAGGGGCTCTTTCCCACCGGCGGAACGGTGGCGCTGGTCGAGGATGTGGTCACCACCGGCGGGTCCGTGCTGAGGGCCCTGGCGGTGGCGCGCGGCGAGGGGGTCAAGGTCGCCCGCATCCTCTGCGTGGTGGACCGCGAGCAGGGAGGCGCCGAGGCCATGGCCGAGCAGCAGGTGGACTACCGCGCGCTCTTCAAGGTCTCCGAGCTTCTGGGCGGCTGACCCGGGCATGGGAGACCGCCTCGTCTGTCCCCACTGCGGCCGCGCGCTGGATCGCTTCGACCAGCCGCGCCTCACCGTGGATGCCGTGGTGCACAACGCGGCGGGCGAGGTGCTCCTCATCGAGCGGCTGAACCCGCCTCCGGGCTGGGCCCTGCCGGGCGGATTCGTCGACGCCGGGGAGACTCTCGAGGCCGCGGTGGCCCGCGAGCTCGCCGAGGAGACGGGGCTGCGCGCGGAGCGGCTGGAGCAGTTCCACAGCTACTCGGAGCCGCGCCGCGATCCGCGCCACCACACCGTCTCCACGGTGTTCCTCGTCGAGGCGACCGGGGAACCGAAAGCGGGCGACGACGCGGGACGCGCCGCCTTCTTCCCCTACGACCGGCTCCCTCCCCTGGCCTTCGACCACGCGGCGATCCTGGCCGATGTGGCGCGCCGCCGCGCGGGGACTGGCGGCCGCGGGACCCTGTGCTAGACTCGTTCCGGATGCCCGGCGCGGCTGCGCGCTGATCGGCAGGGCCTCACCGCCCAAGGAGACAGCATGTTCGGAATCGGCGCCCAGGAGCTGATGATCATCTTCCTCATCGTGCTCCTTCTGTTCGGGGCCAATCGGATTCCCGAGATCGCCAAGGGCCTGGGCCGCGGGATCCGGGACTTCAAGCGCGCCACGCGGGAGATCGACGACGAGGTGCGGTCATCGGACGACGACCGCCGGCGCATCAACGAGCGCCCGGTCTCGACGCCCCCACCGTCGGAGACCAGTTCCACCCGCCCCGGCCAGGACAAGTCCTCCTAGCGGCCTTTCCGCGACCCGTGGCAGCGGCCCCCCGGCGGCCCTGGGAGGCTATCCCGCGTCGGGGATCCAGAGCAGTGCCACCTCCTCCACGCGCACATCGTCCCGTTCCAGCGCGACCGGGAAGCTCGTGACCTGCCCCGCCAGAGCCTCCTTCTCCTCGCGGAGCCGCGCGACATCGCGCTCGACGGACGCCTCCAGATCCCCCAGCTCCTGCTGCGCGCCCGCCAGCTGCGCTTGCTCCTTCTGGAGCTGCGCCGCCGCGGTGCCCGCCATGCGCTGCCTGGTCGCGGTCTGACTCAGGACGCGGGTGGGCTTGCGCCCGCCCAGCAGCACTCCCAGGACGCTCTCCCCCACCGAGAGCACCGTCTCCTGCTTGCGCGCCTGGGCTGTGGCCCGCGCCCGCTCCACATCCAGCGACTCCGCCTGAATGCGGTCTTCGATCCGCCGCCGCTTTTCCACGACCTTCTCGCGCATCGCCTCGATCTCCCGGTCGGCGAGATCCTCCGCCAGCGCCCGGAGCCGATCCTCGAAGGCCCCGCGGTCCTCCCCCACCCGGGAGTAGGTCTTGAGCCCGGGGCAGTGGAACAGCTCCAGCCGCTCCGAACCCAGGAGCGATTCCTTGAGATCCCGCTCCAGGCCGGCGTAGGTCCGGCGATCCTCGAGCGCGGGCGGGAGAGGCTCGAAGGGAACGCCGGGCACCGGCTCGCTGGCAAGGTCCTCGGTGAGGTCCGGCGCGTCCGCGCCGGGCCATCGCCAACCGCCCCCACCCTCCAGCGGGAAGATGAGCCGCCACTCGGTCTGGCTGTGATCCAGGCCGGCCCGGGTCTCGTCGAAGCGCACCGTGGCGCGACCGAGGATCGCCGGGCGGTAGCGCCTCGGCGGGCCCGCCGCAGCGCCCTTCACGGAGCCCTGCGGGCGATCGGGCTGGAGTGCACGGGGCTCCAGGAAACGAACCGCCACCCC
>CAZWKH010000173.1:0-5913 GCA_964633885.1 uncultured bacterium
GGGCCGTGGAATCCGGCGAGCGGATCGTGGTCGGTGTGAACAAGTACCGCATCGCGGAGCCGCCTCCCCCCGTCTTCAGGACCGACCCGGCGCTGGAGACGGCGCAGAAGCGGCGTCTGGCAGAGGTGCGGGCCTCACGCGACGAGGCTGCGGCGGACCGGGCCCTGGCCGCGCTGGAGAGCACCGCCCGCGGTGAGGGGAACCTGGTGCCGCCGATCCTGGAGGCGGTGCGCGCCAGGGCCGGGGTGGGCGAGATCTCGGACCGGCTGCGGCGGGTGTTCGGGACCTTCGACCAGCAGTAGTCCGGGGCAGGCCACCCCGACGGATTGGATGATCTCAGCCACCCGCGCGTTGCTTCGCCCGCTCCGCGGGCTTCTCCAAGGCCCTCCGGCGTACCCACCTTCGACCCATCCCGTTGCCGCATGAGAGGATACGAATGGGCTCGCGCCTGATGCGATTTGGCCGGGATCTTGCTCAATGGACCAGCGAGGTTGGGGGCAGTCGATGCAGTCGATGCAGATAGGAGCGCGTATATGACCGAAGTGAAGAAGATCCGACTCGCGCCGGCCCTATTCGGGATCCTCCTGGCGGCCGGGCTCTTCCTCCTCGGTTGCGGGGTCCAGGATCAGCTGGTGTCTCCCGAGGCGGCCTCACCGGCGGCCGGCACTCTCGGGCAGGACCTGCTGGCCGACCCGGGCCAGCGGCCGCTCAGCACCCTCAGTGAGGACATCGAGTGGCTGCTGGTAGGGAGTGGATGGGTGACCCCGACTCAGCCCATCAAGGTGAAGGGATCCCGCTACACGCTCAAGTTCGACGCCGGCAGCGTCGCCGAGGATGTGCTCGTGACCATTCACGAGCGTGATCCCCAGATTGCCGATGTCGAGTTCGGGCCGGACGGGACCCAGTTCCTTTGCCCGGTCGAGGTCACCATCGATTACAAGGGGACCGTGGTCGATCCGGAGTCCGAGGACTTCAACGGAGCCGAGCCGCGGGCCTACTGGTACGACCCCACGACGGAAGAGTGGGTGGAGATCCCCTCCATCGCGGACAAGGAGCTCAAGAAGGTCACCTTCACCGTCACGCACTTCTCCCGGTACGGTGTGGGGGTCGTCACGGAGACATTGGAGTCGGATGACGAGTGGCAGTGGATCAAGCCGGGCAAGAAACCCAAGGACGCCATCAACTACTGAGGCGGCGCCCGACCAGGCAGATCGACGGCGACCGGGTGGATCCCGGTCGCCGCGGCATTGGACGGCCAGGTTTAAGCTGCTATCTTGTCTGAAGTTAACAAATAGTATCTTTTCAGTCATCTATTCTACCGCTAGACTCCTCCCGTAAGCCATCCGCAGCTTTGTCCCATTTGCATGGAACGGCGGATGGCCTCCCCCGTCCTTCCTCCGGCCGGCGAGACAGGCCGGTCCCGGGCGGGATACCTTCATGGGAAAGGGGTAAACAATGAGACTCGTTAGCCTGACAGCTCTCTCCCTCGCCGTCCTCGCGCTGGGTGCAGCCTCGCAGGGATACGCCGAGACGGGCTACAGCGCCAATCTGACCGGCCTGCAGGAGGTCCCGCCCAACGCCAGCCCGGGCCTCGGCCAGGCCACGGTGGTCCTGAACAACACCCAGGACATGATCCATGTCCACCTGGAATTCTCGGGGCTGCTCGCCGCCCAGACGGCCGCCCATCTGCACGGCCCCGCCGGGGTCGGAGTGAATGCCGCCGCCCAGATCACCCTGCCTGTGGGCAACCCCGTGGATGTGGACCTGGCCATCACCCCGGCGCAGGTCACCATGCTCCAGGGAGGCCTCATGTACATCAATGTCCACACGACCTTCGCCCCGGGGGGCGAGATCCGGGGGCAGCTCTCCGCCGATCCCACCCCCACGGAGCCGGCGACCTGGGGCCGGATCAAGTCGCTCTTCGAGTAGCTCAGGCGTTGGTCCAGGCGGCGCCATAGGGTAGGCTTTCCCGAAGACTTCCCCCTCCGTCCGGTGGGCATGGACCCCGGACGGAGGGGGTCACCATGAGCCGGCCGGGACGCGGATGGCGCCGGCGGAAAGGACCTTCGGGATGGCATCGCGGGCCGCGCATCTCCTGCTTCTCTCCCTCCTTCTCGCCTCCGTCTCCACTGCGGCCCCGGCAGGAGGGCCCGCGGCGGAGCAGGCCTTCGCCCGGGGAACCGCGCTTCTCGGACAGGCCGACTTTGCCGGTGCCGAGGCCGCCTACGCGGAGGCCTCCCGGCTCGACCCCGCCAACGCGACCTATCGCGGCGAGCTGGATGTGCTGCGCCGGGTGGTGAAGCTGCGCGCCGATCTGGCCGCGGCCACCCAGGAGACCCAGTGGGTGCGCACCGCCGCCTCGTTGCGGGCCTACTACTACAGCAAGGGCATCGCAGGCGAGGCTCTTCCCATCGACGAGGAGGCGCACAGGCGGGCGAACTCGCCCGCGACCGCCGCGCAACTGGCCGAGACCCTTCTCGAGCTGGGCCGCGACGCGCAAGCGGCCGCCGTTCTGGCGAAGCAGCCCGCCGAGGCCCTCTCGCCTTCGGCGCGGATGCTCCAGGGAATCGCCCTCGCACGAACCGGCGAGGTGGCGGAAGCCCGGCGCATCGCCTCCACCGTCCAGCTCCCCTTCGCCCCGACTCCCAACCTCATGATCACCAGGGCCAGGCTCACCGCCGCGGCCGGGGACCACGCCGCCGCCGTGGCCCTCCTCAAGCAGGCCTTCGAAGCCACCCCGCCGAGCCTCCTCGCGCAGACGAGGGACCGGGTGAGGGACTGCCCCGACTTCGCGGTTCTGGCAGCGAACCAGGGGTTCGGCGAGGCCCTGAGCGCGGCCTCCAAGGCGGCGGAGTCCTCCTGCAGCAAGGGCACGAGCTGCGGCGCCTGTCCCTCGCGAACGAGCTGCGGCTCCTCCGGCGGCGCGGCCGCCACGCCCACCACAAAGGCCGGCGGCGCCAAGACCGCCGGCGGCTCACGCTGACACCGCGCACCGCTCCATGGCCAGCCTGATCCGGGGGGCGCCGCGCCCGCGGCTCGCCGCGCAGATGGGCTTTCTGGCCCTCACCGTCGTCGCAGTCTTCGCGCTGCGCGGCCATGCGGAGCGCTGGTGTCCCTTTGGCGGGGTCGAGGGGCTCTACACCTATTTCGCCGAGGGGAACATGCCCTGCTCGCTGGGCATGTCGAACCTCGCCATCCTGCTGGGGATCCTCGCCGTCACCCTCATCGCGCGGCGCGCCTTCTGCAGCCACGCCTGCCCCATCGGCGCCCTCTCCGAGTGGACCCATCGCCTGGGCGGGCGGCTGGGGCTCCCGCGCCCGCGCGTCTCCCGCCGGGCCGACCGCCTGCTCTCGCTCGGCAAGTACGCCGCCCTCGGCGTGATCCTCTGGTTCACCTATCGCACGGCGGAGCTGGTCTTCCGCGGCTACGATCCCTGCTACGCGCTGATCAGCCGCCATGGAGAGGACATCACCCTCTGGGCCTATGCGATCTCGGGCGGGATCCTCCTCGCCTCGCTCGTGCTGGCCCTTCCCTTCTGCCGCTGGCTCTGTCCCTTCGCCGCCGTCCTCCAGCCCTTTTCCGCGGCCGGGCTCCTGCGCATCCGCCGCAGCGACCAGGGCTGCGCCGACTGCGGCCGCTGCGCCACGGCCTGCCCCATGGGGATCCCGGTGGACGCGCTCGCCGAGGTCACCTCGCCGAGCTGCACCGCATGCGGCGACTGCCTGAAGGTGTGCAAGGTGCGCAAGCATCCCCCGCTGCGCTGGGCTCTGCCGGGAGTGAAGAACGCGGGTCTGCCGAAGTGGATCCCGCTCCCCATCCTTCTCGCCGGCATCGCGCTCTCGGTGGGAGCGGCGCAGTTCTTCCCCGCCCCCTCCTTCACCTACTCGCGGGGGGAGGAGCCCGCCGAGGCGGCCGCGGCCGATCTGGAGCTGGCGGGACTGGACTGCCGCGGACGGGCCACGCTCCTCGTCTTCTTCCTGGACCGGGACGACGAGTTCGCCCTGCCCGGTTATGTGAAGCTCGAAGCCTGGCCCGGACCGGAGAAGGGCAGGGCCAGGATCAGCTACGACCCGTCGCAGGCCGACCCCGAGATGCTGCGGCTCGGCATCACCGAGCCTTACTTCAACCTCGCCGACAATCTCTGGTATCCATCGCCCTTCGCGGTGGTGGAGGTCGCGCCTTAGCCGATTCCGCCGCCGCCGGAGGAGCATCGGCCGCAGGCGGCGCGAGGGCCCGTCAGGGCGCGGGGGAAACCGAGGCGCCGATGCGCACCCGGGAGTTCTCGGACCCCGTGGTCGCGCCGAGGATCGCTCCCAGAGCGGCGCCCACTCCCATGAGGTGCCAGGCCTCGCGCTCCTCCCAGAGACCTGCCCAGTTCCCCAGCACGCCCAGGGAGAGGCCGGCATAGGCGCCCTTGTCCGCGCTGCAGGCGATGCGGCCAAGCCGGCTCAGTTCCGGCGCGGGGAGGCGCGACGGGAACCCCGCGGGGTGCGGGACCTTGAGCAATCCCGGCTGCCCCAGGGAGGGGCGCAGGCTCTCGTAGAGAAGGCTCACCTGGGGCCGCGGCCGCCAGGAGCGGCGCGCCTCGATGCGCACGGTGTCGGGAAGGGCGAGGTTGGGAAGGTCCCTGCGCGCGAGGAGCGCCGCCGCCGGGGGCGGGAGGAGGCTGTCGGGAGCGGCGGAGGTCACGGCGGCGGCGGGACCGGCGGATTCCCCGGCGGCCGCGGGCGCGGGCGCCAGCCACACCGCGGCCAGGACGCACCCGAGCACCTTCGTCCTGCCCGGAATCATCTCACTCTCCCAGGAGATCCCGCTCGAGCCGCTCATAGCGGTCGATCACCCGGCGCACATAGGCCCGCTTGGAGCGGTAGCTGCCGGGAAAGAAGCTTCCCTTGAACCCGGCTACCACCAGGTTGCGGAACTGATGGCGGGTGATCGGGAGGTGGTCGGCGACCAGCTCCAGCTCGCGGCTCACGGTGGTGTTGGAGACCAGGCGGTTGTCGGTGCAGATGGTCACTGACATGCCGTAGTCGATCATCTTGAGCACCGGATGTTCCTGGATGCTCTTGATCTCCGGAGTGGTCTGGAGGTTGCTGGTCGGGCAGACCTCGATGGTCATGCGCAGGCTGGCGATGGTCTCGGCGAGGAGCCGGGTGTAGGCGACGGGGTCCTCGATGTCCGGATCCCGCACCATGTCGGCGGCGAAGAGGAAGGTCCCGTGGCCGATGCGGTTCGCGTGGCACTCGGTGATGGCCTGGAAGATGGACTCCGGGCCGTAGGCCTCGCCCGCGTGCACCGTCTTCTTGAGGAAGTTGCGATGCGCGTGCTGATAGGCGTCCCGGTGGTCGATGGCCGGGTACCCGGCCTCCTCGCCGGCCAGGTCGAAGGCGACCACCGGCAACCCGCCGTCGCGCGCGAGCCGCGCCGCCGCCCGGGCCAGCTCGAGGGAGGCGGTTGCGAAAACGCGCTTGCGCGGCGTGTAGGTGAGCGAGCCGAGGAGCTGGGCAAAGTAGGGGCCCATGTCCTCGTTGAAGGAGCGCATCGCGCAGAGGATGAGGCCGTACTCGAAGGGGATGTCGTCGCCGGACTGCACCGCCGCCGAGGCGTTGTGCTCGGTCTTGGCCCGGGCCAGGCCGTCCGACACCGCGCGCACCACCCGCTCGAGGCTCAGGCTCTCCCGGACATGGAGTTGCGGCGCAAAGCGCACCTCGATGTAGCGGACCCCCTCGGCCAGACAGTCCTGCGCCAGCTCGCAGGCAGCCCGCTCCAGGTTCTCCGCGGACTGGAGCACGGCACAGGTGTAGGCGAAGCCCTGCAGGTACTCGCCCAGGCTCTTGTACTTCTCCTTGAAAACCAGCTCGCGCATGCCCGCTTCTTCGTAGGAAGGCAGCGTGACCCCGCAGGAGGGGGCCA
>CAZWKH010000174.1:0-5906 GCA_964633885.1 uncultured bacterium
GCCATCGTACCGGCCAGCAGGAACCCGATCAGGGGCAAGGCGAGAAGCGCGGCGCGGCGCGGCCGCCCGTCCCACAGCCACCATCGGCGCCAGACCCCTCCGATCACCCCCGGGAGCGCCATCCCCATGGCCTGTGCCGTGAGGAGCGGGAGCGGCGACGGGGGAAACCCTCGGGCGGCGCTGTTGGCGAAGACATAGAGGGCCATGCCCGCCGCGCCGACCGCGGCACCCCGCCCGCTGCCCAGGACGATGCCGGCGCAGAACACCACCAGCGTCACCAGCTCCACATGGGGAACCAGGGACAAGCTCAGGCCCGCCGCCACCACGGCGGCGAGAAACGCGGTGATCAGGGCCAGTCGTTCGATCTCTGTCATCGTGATGTCGCCGGAAGGAAGGGATGTCCGGTTCGGCCGCGGGCGGCCCGGCAGGGGCGGGTCACCGGCGCGCGCGGCGCTCCTGCAGGCGCTCGACGGTCTCCGCCGGAACCGGCTCCTGGCCGACCAGGGAGTCTCCGACGCGCGACCCATGATAGTCGGAACCCCCGGAGGGGACCAGACCAAGGTCTCGCGCGAGCCGCAGGTAGCTCTCGCGCTGCACTGGGTTGTGCTTGGGGTGCCAGACCTCGACTCCGTCCAGTCCCTCGGCGGCCATCTCCGCGATCCACGCGTCGTGTCGCAGGGGACCCGGATGGGCCAGGACGGCGGCCCCCCCCGCCTCGTGAACCCAGACAATCGCCTCTGCGGGAGCGGGCCCCGGCTTGGGGATGAAGGCCGGCGTGCCCGGCCGCAGGTACCGCCGGAAGGCCTCCTCCACATGCGCCACCACCCCCATCTCCACCAGGACATGGGCGACATGGGGGCGGCCCACCGTACCCTGACCGGCGAAGCGCGCCACATCCTCCTCGCGGATGGGGATGCCCAGCGCGCGCAGGCGCTCCACCATCGCCGTGGCGCGGGTCTGACGGGATCGGGCGAGATCGGCGAGACGGCGGATCAACCTGGCGTCGCCGGGATCGATGAACAGCCCGAGGATATGGACATCGGACTGGTCGCGCCGCGCGGAGATCTCCACCCCGCAGACCGGCAGGAAGCCCTCCGCAGCGTCCACGAACTCCTGGAGGCCGTCGAGGCAATCATGGTCGGTGAGGGCGAAGGCGCCGAGGCCCGCCGCTCTGGCCAGTGCGGCCACATGGCCAGGGGCGTGGTCGCCGTCGCTGAAGAAGCTGTGGCAGTGGAGGTCGACGCGCTCCGAGGAGGCGCCGCTAGGCGACTCCCCGCTCACGACGCTCTTCCAGACGCTCGAGGAGATCCATGGCCTCCTCGAGATTCTCGTCCAGCTCGAGCGCGCGATAGTACGCAGCTTCCGCCTGGTCCCATTCCCCCATGCCTTCGTAAGCCCGACCCACCTGGAGGTGGAGCCGCGCCGTGCCGTCCCCGTCCGCGCTGCCGAGCAGATCTTCCAGCGCCCGCAGCGAATCCACAGGGCGCTCCATGAGAAGATAGCACTCGGCGAGCATCTCCAGCGAGCGCGAACGGTTCTCCTCCGCGGCCGCGGCCTGCTCGAACTCCGAGACCGCCTCGCCGAGGAGGCCCATCTCGCGGTAGGTCACGCCGAGGTCGTAGTGGCTCTTCCCGTCGTCCACCTCGATCTGGTCCGACATGGCGGTCTTGAACTCGTCCAGGATCTGGGAGAGATCGAAGGCGCTCTGGGTTCCCGTCGGTCCGTCCTTGACCGTGACCTGCGCGCCCTGCACCTCGCTCGCGTCGGGGGCGAGGGTGCCGAAGCCGGCGTCGTTCACTCCGGCGATGGTGTTGAGGCGGTTCACCCGCGCGCGGGCCTTGACATTGTCGGGGTCGAAGGCCAGCACCCGCTCGAACTGGACCTTGGCCTCCGCGTACATCTCCCGGGCGAGCAGCACATCGCCCAGCTCCGTTCCCCAATGCGCCATCTTGCCCCGCTCGCCGTTGATATGGGCAAGCTCGACGAGGCCCCGCAGGGCTTCAAGGTGGTTCGGGTCGAGGTGCACGACCTTCCGGTAGAGCTCCTCGGCCTCCCGGCTGCGGGCGTCGTGGAAGTAGGCGCGCGCGGCGCGCATGAGCTCGCGCTGGGCGCGGGCCACGTCGTTCTTCTCGAGGAACTCCATGGCGCGGGCGCGGAGCCCCTCAGGGTCCTCGTCGTGTTCGACGATGATTTCGTCTTCCGCAGGAACCGGGGTCCCCAGGTCCCCATAGGCCGTTCCGAGCGCGGCGGCCCCGGTGGCTTCCTCCTCCATCTCCTCCTGCGCGCAGGGATCCTCGACGGGCTCGTCCTCCATGCTGGCGTCCAGCGGAGCTGCGTCCGCTTCGCCATGGCCGTTCGACGGGGGCGGCTCGACATGCACGGATTGCGCGGCGTCGAAGGAGAAGCCTTCCAGGGAGAGAACGGCCGGCACCGATCCCGGATCTCCGGCGAGGTCCAGGGCACCCGGATCGAAGATCGCGGGAGGCGGCGCCGTCCTCGCGGCGGGCACCTCCTCGATCGCGCACTGCGGGCTGAGCTCCCTGGCCAGGGCCTGGAGCTTGCGGTGGCCCGCGGCGTCTCCCCGCTCCAGCGCGCGCTGGGCCTGGCCCAGCACGAATCCGGCGATGCTCTCCGCGAAGCCGGCCTCGCGGGCGATCAGGACGACGCGCTCGACCATGGTGATCGAGGGCAGCTCGATCCCGAGGAGCCGCCCGCAGACATGCTGCAGCTCGTCCTGGACCCCCTCGGCGTCGCGGTCGACGCGGTCCAGGTACTCGGTGTAGTGGCGGCAGGCCTCCCCCTCGAGGCCTTCCGAAAGATAGAGATCGCCCAGCCGCCGGTGGACGGCGTACAGCTTGGGCGCCAGCCGGTGCACCTTCTTCGCCAGTGCGATCGCGTTGCGGCTGAGACCCGCCTCCGCGTAGGAATTCAACGCCTCACGATAGCGCTCGACCGCCTCGACGCGCTTGCCGCACCGGATCAGGAGATCGCCGAGAACGACGAAATCGTAGGGCTGCAAATCGCCGGCTTCCGCCAACTTCTCATAGAGGGTGGTGGCGTCGGCAAACGCGCCCTTTTTGATCAGATCCTGTGCCCTGCGCTTGATGCTGGCGTTCTGATCCAACGAGATGCCCCCTCTCCCACTCCCGCCGTCCGAAAGCGGCGGACGACAAACGGTATCGACGGGTGGGCGCGCCGGTGCAGGTCCACTCGTCCTCCATGGTTATCGTCGGGAGGGTTGGGAAAGTTACCCCGAAGTGCGGACAAATCGCCCCGCTGCGGGGGGATCAGTCGAGGGGCGCGCCGAGGACCTGCCGCCCGGCCCGAAACACGGCTCGAACATGCGACACGCCAAAGTGATACGGGAGCTGGCGCGCGGCTGAGAGGTCCAGCACCTGGAGGTCGGCCCGGTAGCCGGGGCGCAGCCGTCCGACCCGCTCCCCCATGGCCAGAGCGCAGGCCCCGTTGGCCGTTCCCGCCACCAGCGCCTCCTCGGGCGTGAGTCTGAGCTGCACGCAGGCGAGGGTCGCCATCATGGGCATGGATTGCGACATGCACGAGCCGGGGTTGAAGTCGGAGGCCATCGCGACCGGGAGCCCGGCCTCCACCATGCTCCGGGCCGGGGCCTTGTCGCGCATGTTCAGAAAGAAGGAGGTGCCGGGGAGAAGCACACCCACGGTGCCCGCCGCCGCCATCGCGCGCGCGACTTCCGGCGGGGTGCCGTGGAGGTGGTCGGCAGAGACGGCGTGGAGCTCCGCGGCCAGCCGCGAGCCGCCGGTGTCGCCGAACTCGTCGGCGTGGAGCTTGGGCTGGAGGCCGTGGGCACGGGCGGCCTCCAGAATCCGGCGGCTCTCCTGGGGGGTGAAGACCCCCTCTTCGCAAAAGACATCGCAGAAGACGGCGAGCCCTTCGCGGGCCACGGCGGGGATCATGGTCTCGGCCACCAGATTCACATAGCCTGTGCGGTCGTGCTGCCACTCCTCGGGTATCTCGTGGGCGCCGAGAAAGGTGGGGACGATGTCGATGGCCTCGGTTTCGCGCAGCGTGCGGATGAGGCGCAGGGCACGCAGCTCATCCTCGGTGGAGAGGCCGTAGCCGCTCTTGATCTCGATGGTGGTGGTGCCGTGCTCCAGCGCATGCGCCAGGTTGTGCCGCGCGCGCAGCAGGATGGCCCCATCCGAGGCCTGGCGGAAATGGCGGACGCTGGCGTGGATGCCGCCGCCCGCGGCCGCGATCTCCTGGTAGGTCTTCCCCTGGATGCGCAGGGCGAACTCGTCCTCCCTGGTGCCGGCGAAGAGGAGGTGGGTGTGGGCGTCCACCCAGCCGGGGATGACGGCGCGGCCACGGGCGTCGAGGGTCTGCCCGGCCTTGTTGCCGTGCGCGCGCTCGACCTCCGCCCGGGGGCCCGCGGCGACGACGGCGCCGTCGGCGATGGCGAGGGCGGCGTCCCGGACGGAGCCTGTGTCGCCCTGCGCTGGCCCTGCCTGCGGACCGGGCCGGTCGCTCATGCGGCAGAGCTCGCCGATGTTGGTGATGAGGAGGTCGGTCATGTCGGTGATCCGCGTTGTTCCGGGCGGCGCTACGCGGGGCGCCCCGATTCCACCCGGGTGGAATCGGCCGTTCCCTACCCCTCCAGCATCGGCATGCGGATGCCCTTGGCCCTGGCCACCTCGATCGCCTCGTCGTAGCCCGCGTCGGCGTGCCGCACCACGCCCGTGCCGGGATCGTTGGTGAGCACGCGCTCCAGGCGACCCGCGGCGTCCTCGGTGCCGTCCGCCACGATGACCATCCCGGCGTGCAGCGACAGCCCGATACCCACCCCGCCGCCGTGGTGGAAGGAGACCCAGGTCGCGCCGGACGCGGTGTTGAGCAGCGCGTTGAGGATCGGCCAGTCCGCCACCGCGTCGCTGCCGTCCTTCATCGCCTCCGTCTCGCGATAGGGGCTCGCCACCGAGCCCGTGTCCAGGTGATCGCGGCCGATCGCTATGGGCGCCTTCACCCGCCCGCTCTTGACGAGATCGTTGAAGATCAGGCCCGCCTTGGCGCGGTCGCCGTAGCCCAGCCAGCAGATGCGGGCCGGGAGCCCCTGGAAGTGCACATGCTTCTCCGCCAGCGGCAGCCAGCGGGCCAGCACCTTGTCCTCGGGGAACGCCGCCAGCAGCGCCTCGTCGGTGGCGCGGATGTCCTGCGGATCCCCGGAGAGGGCCACCCAGCGGAAGGGCCCCTTGCCCTGGCAGAAGAGCGGGCGGATGAACGCGGGCACGAACCCCGGATAGTCGAAGGCGTTCGCCACCCCCGCCTTCTCCGCCTGTCCGCGCAGGTTGTTGCCGTAGTCGAAGACGGTCGCGCCGCGCTTCTGGAACTCGAGCATGGCCCGGCAATGGGCCGCCATGGACTCCATGGAGCGCTTCACATAGGTCCCGGGATCGCTCGCGCGCAGCCGCAGCGCCTGCTCATAGGACATGCCGTGGGGCACATAGCCGTTCAGCTCGTCGTGCGCCGAGGTCTGGTCGGTCACATAGTCGGCCGCGAAGCCCCGCAGCAGGAGCTCGGGGAGGATGACCGCGGCGTTGCCGTGCACCGCCACCGAGTAGGGCCGCTTCTCCCTGCGGGCCGCCTCCACCCGCTCGATGGCCTCGGCGAGGGTCTCCACCGCCTCCATGCAGTAGCCGGTGGCGATGCGCCGCTCGATGCGGTCGCGGTCCACCTCCACCGCGAGGCACACGCCGCCGTTCATGGTCACCGAGAGGGGCTGCGCTCCGCCCATCCCACCGAGCCCGGCGGTGACCAGCACCTGACCCGCCATGTCGCCGCCGGCCCGCTGGCGCGCGGCCCCGGCAAAGGTCTCGTAGGTCACCTGCACGATGCCCTGCGTGCCGGCGTAGATCCACGAGCCCGCGGACATC
>CAZWKH010000175.1:0-5891 GCA_964633885.1 uncultured bacterium
ATGCTCGACCGGCTGGTGCGTGGGTCCGTCCTCGCCGAGGAGGATGGAGTCGTGGGTGAAGACATAGATCGCCCGCAGCCCCATCAGCGCGGCCAGGCGGATGGAGGGACGCATGTAGTCGCTGAAGACGAGGAAGGTGCCGCCGAAGGGGATGAGTCCGCCGTGCAGGGCGATGCCGTTCATCACCGCGCCCATGCCATGCTCGCGCACGCCAAAATGGAGGTAACGGCCCTCGGGGGTCTCGCGGGAGAAGGCGACATCGCCGGGGATGCGTGTCTTGTTGGAGGGCTCCAGATCCGCGCTCCCGCCGATCAGGGCCGGGACCCGGGGCTTGAGCCACTCCAGGGCCTTGCCGGAGGCGATGCGGGTGGCGATCTTCCGGCCGGTCTCGAACTGCGGCCGTCCTTCCGCGGGAACCGTGGGGTTCTGGAGGGCGTCCCAGAGCGCGGCCCGTTCGGGATGTGCTCGGCGCCAGGCGGCAAGGCCGGCCTCCCATGCCTCGCGCTCGGCGCGATGCCGCGCGCCCGCGGCGAGAAAATGCGCGCGCACATCCTCGGCGACGAAGAAGTCGCGGTCGGGCGGGAACCCGTAGGCGATCTTCGCCCCGCGGATCTCCTCCGGCCCCAGGGGCGAGCCATGGGCCTCGGCGGTGTCCTGCCGGGTGGGCGCCCCGAGCCCGATGTGGGTGCGGGCCAGAATCAGCGTCGGCCGCCCGGTGTCCTGGCGCGCCTCCTGGAGGGCCGCGGCGATGGCCTCCCGGTCATGTCCGTCCACTTGCAGCACGCGCCACCCGCAGGCGGCAAAGCGCGCCGCCCTGTCCTCCGCGTCGAAGGCGAGGGAGGTGGGGCCGTCGATGGTGATGCGATTGTCGTCGTAGATCGCGATCAGCCGGCCCAGGCCGAGCTGCCCGGCCAGGGAGACGGCCTCGGCCTGGACCCCCTCCATGAGATCGCCGTCCCCGGCGAGCACATAGGTCCGGTGGTCCACCACGGGGAAGTCGGGGGTGTTGAGCCGCGCGGCCAGGTGGCGCTCCGCCAGAGCCATGCCCACCGCGCTCGAGATCCCCTGACCCAGGGGGCCCGTGGTCATCTCCACGCCGGGGGTGTGGCCGAGCTCCGGATGCCCGGGCGTGCGGCTTCCCCACTGGCGGAAGGCGAGGAGATCCTCCATCGCCAGGTCGAAGCCGGTGAGGTGCAGCAGCGCGTACTGCAGCATGCTCGCGTGCCCCGCGCTGAGCAGGAAGCGGTCGCGGTCGGGCCAGTCGGGGCGGGAGGGATCGAAGCGCAGGAACCGCGTCCACAGGACATAGGCCAGGTCGGCCATGCCCAGCGGCGCGCCGGGGTGCCCGCTGTCGGCGCGTTGCACCGCGTCCATGGCCAGGACGCGGACGGTGTTGACCGCGCGCTGTTCGAGGCTCGCGGAGTCGAGGCGGTCCCGCACCGGGGCTACTTGCGGGCCTGGTACCAGTCCGCGTTCTTCCGGAGCCACTCCTTCCACTCGGCCTCGCTCACGCCCTCGATGGGGGCATCCTCGGGACCGATGGCGGAGACAGGGCAGGCCGGCTCGCAGGCCCCGCAATCGATGCACTCCTCGGGATCGATGTAGAGCATCTCGGCCGTCTCGAACTCGGGCTCGTCCTTGCGGGGGTGGATGCAGTCGACCGGGCACACATCCACGCAGGAGGTGTCCTTGGTCCCGATGCACGGCTGTCCGATGACATAGGTCATGATGATCCTCTCGAGTCGGGGAGGCGGCCTAGGCGGGTTGCTTGCCTTCGGGGAAGACCACGCCCAGCCAGAACCAGTCCTGGCCGGTGGGGTGGGGCCGGTCGAGTTGCACCTTGAACTCGCGGCGTCCGTGGAGAACGCGGGTCTGCAGCACCTTGCCGGGCAGGTAGGCGTAGCTTTGCTCGATGGGTCCGCCGGGACGGGTCTGGTCGAGGTCCCGACTGAACTTGTGCTGAACGACGACGCGCATGCCCACCTTCAGGGGCTCGGTGTTGATATGTTCGATCATCGCGGTGGTTTCCTCCCAGGCGCGAGATGGTATCACGGGTCCGGGCGTCCGCCCACCCGGGTCCGCCAGGGGCCTGGAGCGTCCCGGCCCCGCCCCTGACAGCCTTGACCCTGAACGGGACAAAGCGTAAGACTTGGTGGCCGGTTTCCCGAACCCGGGCGACGGCCCGACGAGGACCACCCCCATGCTCCCATGCAACTACAACCACCTCTACTACTTCTACCGGGTGGCGGTGCACAAGAGCGTCAGCAAGGCCTCGAAGGAGCTGCTCATCGCCCAGTCGGCGCTGAGCACCCAGCTCAAGCAGCTCGAGGAGTCCCTGGACAGCACCCTGTTCAACCGGACCAAGGGCGGCATGGCCCTCACCGACACCGGGGACCTGGTCTTCCGGTACGCCTCGAAAATGTTCGAGACCTACGACGAGATGAAGCGGGCGATGGTCCTGGCGGAGACGGAGATCCGGGGCCCGTTGCATGTGGGGAGCGTGAACTCGATCGGCATCTACCTGCTTCCCGAGATCCTCACCGCGTTCCACGAGAAGTTCCCGGATGTGCAGATCAACCTCGAGATGCACAGCTCCAACCTGGTCCTGGAAATGCTCCAGGAGAATCAGATCGACCTGGCTCTCATCGCCTGGAACAGGCAGTACCCGCAGCTCGAATCCGCCGTGATCATGAACAACCACATGGTGCTGGTCGCCCCGGGGAATCATCCCCTGGCCAAGAAGCGCAAGCTCACCCTGAAGGACATGGCCGAGCAGAAATTCATCGGTTACGAGCCGGGCACCCCCACGCGGATCATGATCGACTCCCACTTCAAGAGCCTCGGCATCAACCTGGACTATGTCCTTGAGCTGTCCAACATCGCCACCATCAAGCAGCTCGCGGTGGCGGGAATGGGCCTGGCCTTCCTGCCGCGGATCGGATTGGAGCTGGAGATCAAGGACAGGGTGCTCAAGGCCCTGGAAATCCCCGAGGCGCAGTTCGACCGCCCGGTGACCGTCTACTGGAAGGAGCGCCGGGTGCTGAGCCGGCCGGCCCAGGAGTTCATCAACTTCCTGAAGGGGTGGCCCAGGGAAGACGATGGGCCGGCCAAGACGACCCGCGTCCGCGGCGCCTGATCCGGCACGGGCCGCGCGTCGGGCCGCAACGGAAGACGGGGACCTGCCATGTGGAAAACCAGCGAGGGGAGCTCCGGCCGCCTTATCCAGCTCTGCCTAGGGTACTTCCTCTTCTACACCGTCTTCGGCGTGGCGTCCAAGTACTTCCCAGGAAGCGCGCAGATGGGCCTGCCGGGCATGTCGCAGGTCGCCTTCCTGGTCTACAGCACCCTCGGCAGCATGGCCATGGCGCTTTCCGTGGCCATCGCGAGGCGCTGGTTCCACCTGAAGACGGTCCAGCCGATCCGCCTCGGCCGCCTCGTCATCCCCGGCGAGCTGCTCTACATCATCCCCTCCGGCATCTGCACCGCGGTGGTCATCCCCACCACCACCCTCATGTACCTGCTCGTCCGCTCGGTCATGGTGGCCATGGTGATCATGCGGGGGACCGTGATCGTGATCGGCCGGGTGGTGGACGCGATCCAGATCCGCCAGGGGCTTCTCGACAAGAAGGTCTACCGCGAGGAGAACATCGCCGTCCTCTTCGCGGTCCTTGCCGTTCTGGTGAATGTGTTCCTTCCCGCGGACGCCTCCGGCGGAGCCAGCCTGGACTTCGTGCGCAACGCCCCCGCCATGGGCGTGCTCGTGAGCTACATCGTCGCCTACTCGATCCGCATCTACATCATGAACTACTACAAGAACACCCGGGGCAAGGGGCAGAAGCTCGACAACAAGGCCTTTTTCGCGTTTGAGCAGGCCGCGGCGACGGCCGCCATCCTCCTGATCGGCTACCTCCTCTACAACGCGCCCCAGGTCTTCCACGCCGCGGCCGACTTCACGCGGGACTACCGCGCGGCCTTCGACACGCCCCATCCGGCCTGGCGCGGAGCCGCGGCGGCGGGGCTCTTCTACGGCGTGGTCGCCTTCTTCTCGGTGTTTCTCTTCATGTTTCACGGGCGCACCGCGACTTTCGCCGTGCTGGTGAACCGCCTGACCTCGCTCATCGCGGGGACGGTCAGCACCCTGCTCTTCGCGCTTCTCTTCGGCGGGAATTACCCCAGGCTGGGCGACTGGGTCGGGTTGGGCCTGATCCTGGTGGCCATCGCCTTCCTGACCCGATCGGAGCGCAAGCGCGTGGCCGAACTGAAGACGAACCGGGAGCTCGTCGACGCGGCCCATGCCGCGGGAGGGACCGCATGAGCGAGAGGGATCTGTTCCTCGGGAACCTGGCCTGTGAGCCGCCGTCGCGGCTCCTGCTGGATCCCTCCGACCTCACCACCCACGGGGTGGTGGTCGGAATGACGGGAAGCGGCAAGACGGGGCTCCTGGTGGCGCTGGTCGAGGAGGCCCTGGGTCAGGGGATTCCCGCCATCGTGCTGGACCCGAAGGGGGATCTTGCCAACCTCTTCCTCACCTTCCCCGGGCTGGAGGCGAAGGACTTCGCCCCCTGGGTGGACCCGCGGGAGGCCGAGCGCGCCGGGCAGAGCCTGGAGCAATTCGCGCAGGCGACCGCAGCGCGCTGGAAGGAAGGACTCGCCCGCGAAGGGCTGGGCGGCGAGAGGATCCGCGAGCTTCGCGAGAAGACGGTGATGCGCCTCTTCACGCCGGGCAGCGACATGGGGCTGGCGGTGAACCTGCTCTCCGGCTTCGAGCCGCCCGACCTCTCCTGGGAGAACGACGCCGAAATCCTTCGCGAACGGATCGCCGCCTCCGTTTCGGCCCTCCTCGCCCGCGTCGGGGAGGACGCCGATCCCCTGCAGAGTCCGGCTCACATCTTCCTGGCGAACCTCTTCGAGGACCGGTGGCGGGCGGGGGAGCGGCCCGGTCTGGAAGCCATCCTCGGCTACCTGCTCCATCCCCCCTTCGCGAAGCTGGGTGTGCTGCATGTGGACAGTTTCTACCCGCCGGAGCGGCGCCGGGAGACGATGCAGAAGCTCAACGCGCTGCTGGCCAGCCCCGCGTTCGCCTCCTGGCAGGTGGGGGTACCGCTGCGGATCGACCGGATCCTGGAGGCGCCCTCCGGGAAGACTCCCCTCGGCCTCTTCTACACCGCGCACCTGAGCGACGAGGACCGGCAGATGTTCGCGACGCTGCTCCTCGGCGAGGTGATCGCGTGGATGCGCCGCCAGGGCGGGACCGGCGCGCTGCGGCTCCTGGTGGTGATCGACGAGGTCTGGGGGCTCATGCCGCCGCATCCCGCCAACCCGCCCACCAAGCAGCCCATGCTGGGGCTCCTCAAGCAGGCGCGGGCCTTCGGCGTGGGGCTCGTGGTCGCCACGCAGAATCCGGTGGATCTCGACTACAAGGGGCTCACGAATGCCGGTGTGTGGTGCGTGGGCCGCCTCTCCACCGAGCGCGACAAGGACCGGCTCCTGGACGGCCTGGAGATGGTGGACGGGGGCGCCTCCCGCGCGGAGACGGACGGCGTCATCTCCTCGCTCAAGCCCCGCCAGTTCCTGCTGCGCAATGTGCACGACAAGGGAGGGCCAAAGGTCTTCTCGACCCGATGGGTGATGTCCTACCTGCGCGGGCCCCTCACCCGCGAGGAGCTGCGCAGGCTCGTCCCGGAAGAGGCGCGAGCCTGGGCGGAGCAGGTCTCGGCGGGATCCTCCGTGGCGGCGGATCCGGCCCCGGCCGGGTCGGCTGCTGCCGCGCGGACAGCGCCATCTCCCTCGCAGGCGGGCGCGGCCCCGGCCGCCCCGGCCCCGGCGTCCGGCCTGCCGGCGATGCCGGCTCCGCCCGCCGGGGTGGCGGTTCGTTTCCTGGAGCCCCGTGC
>CAZWKH010000176.1:0-5831 GCA_964633885.1 uncultured bacterium
TCATCAACGATCCCGACTCGACCCTGGCCGTGATCCTCTCGATGATCCCCGTCTTCACGCCCCTCCTCATGATGCTGCGCATCGCGGTGAAGATGCCGCCCGTCTGGCAGATCCTGCTCGCCTACGCCCTGACCGCCCTCTTCACCCTGTTCATGGTGTGGGCGGCCGCCCGGATCTACCGGATCGGGATCCTCATGTACTGCAAGAAGCCCACGGTGCAGGAGATCCTGCGCTGGGTGAAGGTGGCCTAGCGGATCTGGCATACTTCCCGGCCCCGGTCCCGATTCGAGAGGGGTTGCGATGTCCGCGGTCGCCCAGGAGTCCCGTGCGCTGATCCGCCTGGCGGTGCCGGTGGTGGTCACCCAGGTGGCGACCATGCTGCCCGGAGTGGTGGACATCGTCATGGTGGGCCGCGTGAGCGTGGACGCCATCAACGCCGTGGCCCTCGGCCGGCTCTGGCTCTTCGGCACCCTCCTGTTCGGCATGGGGGTGATCTACGGGATCGATCCCCTCATCGCCCAGGCCCATGGCCGCCGCGACCAGCGCACCATGGGGCTGGCCCTGCAGCGCGGAGTGGTTCTGGCCGCCGTCATCTCCATCCCCCTCACCGGGCTCTGGCTGGTCACCGCCCCCGTGCTGCGCCTCTTCGGCCAGGATCCGGCCTTCGCCCGCATGGCCCAGGACTATGTCTGGGTGCAGATCCCGGGCCTCTTCCCCTTCCTCGTTTATGTGGTGCTGCGCCAGTACCTCCAGGACCGTGCGATCGTGCGCCCGGTGATGTGGACCGTCGTCGCCGCCACCGCCGTGAATGTCCTCCTGGACTGGATGCTCATCTTCGGCCGTCTGGGAGCCCCCGAGATGGGGGTGCGGGGCGCCGGGGTCGCGGCCACGATCTCGCGGTTCCTCATGCTCGCGCTTCTCGCCGCCATCACCTTCGGGTGGAAGCTCCACCGAGGGGGGTGGATCCCGCCGACCCGCGAGGCACTGCGCCCGGCGGGCCTGCGCGAGATCTTCGCCTTCGGCTTGCCCGTGGGACTCCAGCTCAGCCTGGAGATCTGGGCCTTCGAGATCGCCACCCTTCTGGCCGGCAGGCTCGGGGGGGTGGAGCTGGCCGCGCACACCATCGCCATCAACCTGGCCTCCCTGAGCTTCATGGTGCCGCTGGGCGTGTCCCTGGCCGCGGTGACCCGCGTGGGGAACCTGATCGGAGAGCGGCGGCAACCCGAGGCCCAGACCGCGGCCTGGGTGGCCCTCGGCATGGGGGCGTCGGTGATGGCGGTGTCGGGCGCGGTGTTCGTGACCTGCCGGCATCTCCTGCCGCGCCTGTACACGCCGGATGCGGCGGTGATCGCGCTGACCGGGGCGGTGCTGCCCATCGCGGCCATGTTCCAGATCTTCGACGGCACCCAGGTGGTGGGAGGCGGGATTCTCCGGGGCATGGGCCGCACCCGCCCCGCGGCCGTGTTCAACCTGGTGGGGTACTACGGTCTCGCACTGCCCCTGGCCATGTGGCTCGCGTTCTCCAGAGGCTGGGGGCTTCCCGGCATCTGGTGGGGCATGGCCCTGGGGCTGGCGTCGGTGGCCATGATGCTGGTGGCCTTCGTGTGGCGGCGGGGGCCCCGGCACGCCGTGCCGGTGGATACGAAGGGGAGATTCTAACCTTCGGGGGGCGCGCCCTGGGGCAGCCGCAGCAGGTGCGCGGAGCCGGTGAGGCTGATCACCCGGGCGGGGACCCCCACTGCGACGCCGTTCACCGGGACATCGGCGACGACCAGCGAGTTGGCGGCCACCACCGACCCCGAGCCGATCCGCACCGGCCCCGAGATGGTGGCGTTGGGACCGACCCAGACCCGGTCCCCGAGGACCGGCGCATGGGGGGCGCGCCCGGCCACGCCGATGGTCACCCCTTGCGAGAGGCTGCAGTTCGCGCCGAGGGTGGCGCGGGGGGAGACCCAGATGCCCCCATGGTGGCCGATGTAGAGCCCCGGCCCGATTCGTGCGGCGGTGGAGAGGTGGATGCCGGTGAGATGCTCGATGATCCGTCGCGCGGGCTTGAAGAAGAGGTTGATCACGGGGCGCAGCGGCCTCGGTGCTTCCCGCGCCAGATACTGCGCGAAGCGCAACGCCCACAGCGCCCAGAGACCTTCGGTGACGAGCAGGACCCGCAGCCGCGCGGCCGGGCCCGGCGAGGGCCCCAGGTAGGCGAAGTAGCGCGCGAGGTCTGCGCGCCAGAGATCCCGCGCGCGCGGGAAAGAAAGAATGGACGCGGAATCCCCCGAGCCGGCCAGCGCATGAGTTTCGGGAGGGCCGCCTTCCTCGTCCGGCGGATAGGCCTCACGCATCGCCGCGCAGCCTCCGGATCGCCGCGGCCATGCCGGCCGCCGACTCGAAGTCCCTGGGCGAGCCCGCGGCGAGCAGGTCCACGCCGTAGCGCTGCTGCACATAGCCCAGAATGCGCAGGAGCCCCAGGGAATCGACGCGCCCCGAGGCGATGAGGGAGCTCTCCGCGGTGAGCGGCCCGCGCTCGGTGTCCAGGGTCATCTCCGCCGTGATGTACTGGAGCAGATCCTCTTCGATGCTCATGGGTTCTCCTTGTTCTCGAGCTCGGCCCTGAGCGCGGTGCGGTCCACCTTCCCGGTGGAGGTGCGCGGAAGGGCGGCGCGGATCTCGATCGCGCTCGGGACCATGTAGAGCGGCAGGTAGCTTCCGCAGTGAGCGCGCAGCGCAGCGGCATCCACCGGGGCCCCGGCACGCAGGGTCACCAGGGCGGTGATGCGGTTCCCCGCTTCGGGGTCGGGCAGGGGCACGGCCACCGCCTCCACCAGGTCCGGGTGGGCGGTGAGCACGCTCTCGATCTCGCCCAGCTCCACGCGGAAGCCGCGCACCTTCACCATGTGGTCGCGCCGCCCGAGGAACCTGTAGTTCCCGTCGGGCTGCAGGAGGACATGGTCCCCGGTGGCGTAGGCCAGACCGCCCCTGCCGCGGGGATCGGGCCTCAGGCTGGCCGCAGTGCGCTCGGGGTCGTTCCAGTAGCCCTGCATGATGTTCCCGCCCTTGGCCCAGAGCATCCCCTCCACGCCTGCCCCCACCTCGCGGCCCGCCTCGTCCAGCACGAAGGTCTCCATGTGCTCGCAGGCGCGACCGATGGAGATGGGGGCGTTGTCGCCCTCGGGAAGCTCGCGGGGCACCTCGTAGTAGGTGCAGACATTGGTCTCCGTGGGGCCGAACAGGTTGAAGAGCCCGACCTCGGGGAGCGCCCGCCGCAGGCGCCGCAGATGCGGGGTGGGAAACACCTCCCCCGCGAAGAAGAGGTGGCGCACCGATCCCATCCCCCGGGCTTCGAGGTTCCCCGACTCGAGCATGGCCACCAGCAGCGAGGGCACCGAGTACCAGACGGTGATCCCCCAGGCGGGGATCATCCGCACCAGGTAGGCGGCGAGCATGCCTTCCGTGGAGGAGATGAGCCGCACCGAGGCGCCGGAGCCCAGCGACGCGTAGAGATCCGAGATGGAGAGATCGAAGTGGAAGGGGGCGTGGCTCGAGAAGACATCCTCGGCACGGATCGCGAAGCGCTCCCGCACCCAGTTGGTGAAGGCGAGCGCCGAGGCGTGGGTGTGCACCACGCCCTTGGGCCGGCCGGTGGAGCCGGAGGTGTAGAGGATGTAGGCGACATCGGAGCCCGAGGGAAGCGGAATCTCTCCGCCCCTCGCCGCGGCGGCCTCGTCCCAGCCGCGCAGCATCGGACCGGCCGCCCCGAGCGCCTCGCGCAGCGCCTGGGCCGGTGCCGGGCCCGCGTCCGCCAGCACCATGCGCAGCGCCCTCCCCTCGGCGAGCTGGGGGCCGAACTCGAGGTGAGAGGCGTCCAGCACCAGGGCGGCGGGATCGCAGTCCCCGGCGATGGCGGCGGCGCGCCGCCAGGGCGCGCGGGGGTCGATGGGCACATAAGCGGCGCCCGACCAGAGGATGCCGAGGATCGCCTGCACGCAGCGGGGCGTCTTGTCCATCCACAGCGCGACCCGGTCGCCCCGGCCCACGCCGGCCTCCCGGAGGGTCAGGGCAAGGCCCCGCGCGCCGGTGAGGAGACCCCCGTAGGTGAGGCTCGCCTCGGCGCCGACCACGGCGGTCTTCTCCGCCGGGACCCGTTCCGCCGCGCGAAGGATGAGCCCGATCAGCGAGTCCGAGACCCTGGGGTCCATCCCGTCCCCCATGTTCACAGCCCCAGCAACCGGGCGATGATCTTGCGCTGCATCTCCGAGGTACCCGAATAGATGGTGCCGGGGACGGCGTCGCGCAGCTCGCGCTCGATCTGGTACTCGGTGGTGTAGCCGTACCCGCCGTGCACCTGGAGGGCCGCCAGGCTGTGGCGGACATAGGCCTCGGAGACGAAGAGCTTGGCGATGGCCGCGTCCAGGATCGCGTTGCCGCCGGCGTCCTTGACCGCGCCCACCTTGTAGAGGAGGAGCCGGCCGGCCTCGATGGCCACCTTCATGTCCACGATCTTGTCCGCCACCGGAGCGTGGCGGGAGATGGGCGCGCCGAACTGCTTGCGCGTCTTGGCGTAGACGATCGTCTCCTCCAGGACGCGCTGCATGGCGCCCAGGTGGGAGGCGAAGATGCAGGCCCGCTCCCACTCCATCGCGGAGTTGAAGACCCTGGTCCCGCCTCCCTCCGGCCCCAGCCGGTTCGCCGCCGGCACCCGGCATCCGCTCACCGCGACCTCGCCCATCGGGGAGGTGCGCAGCCCCATCTTGGACACCGCGGATCCCAGGGTGAGCCCCGGGGTGTCGCGCTCCACCAGGAAGGCCGTCACCCCCGCGAAGCGCAGGGCCGGATCGACGGTGGCGAAGAGGAGCACCACATCCGCGACCGGGCCGTTGGTCACGAAGGTCTTGGCGCCGTCGAGGACATAGTGATCGCCGTCGCGAACGGCCCGCGTCGTCATGGACATGGCGTCGGAGCCGAAGTCGGGCTCGGTCACCGCGTGGGCGCCGATGAGCTCCCCGCTGCAGACCCGGGGCAGGAAGCGGCGCTTCTGCTCCTCGCTGCCGAAATGCACCAGGGGCAGCTCGAAGGCCCACATCTGCGCGTTGAGCGAAAAGACGAGGCCGTTGTCGCGGCAGGCGTAGCCCAGGGCCTCCATGGCGAGGAGCGTGGTGGTGAGGTCCTCGCCGGACCCGCCGTACTCCTGGGGAACGGGGAGGCCCTGGATGCCGAAGGCGGCGCATTCCCGCCAGCGGGCGCGGTCGAACACCGCGTCGCGGTCACGCTCGATCATCCCCTCGTTGAGGGAACGCCCGAACTCGCGCACGGCATCGCAGAGGGTCTTCTGGTCGGGGGTAAGTTGAAAGTCCATGGAGCCTCCCTCCATAGACTCGGCGGGGCCCGCCCGGTCACACCTCCCTGAGCGGTGATTCCAGGCCGGGGCCCCTGAGCGGCCCTCAGGTCCCCCACTCGGCGGTGCGGCAGAGCTCCGGAGGCGCGGCGGCGTGAATCCGCAGCTCCTGGCCCGAGACGGGATGGCGCAGGCGGACCTCTGCGGCGTGGAGCCGGTAGCCCGGATCCCCCGGCAGGGCCGCGCAGGAGGGCGAGGGAACACCCCCGGCCGGGTAGAGCGGATCTCCCAGCAGCGGATGGCCGGCCGCGGCCAGGTGGATGCGGATCTGGTGGGGCCTCCCGGTGGCGATGACGACATCGGCGAGAAAGCTCTCCTCCCGCCGCTCGAGGACATGCACCTCGGAGAGGGCCGGCCGGCCGCGCGCCGAGGCTCCATGCACCGTCCCCAGGACCGCATGGGGCACGGGGCCGATGGGGGTGTCGACGGTGAAGCGATC
>CAZWKH010000177.1:0-5755 GCA_964633885.1 uncultured bacterium
GAGCGCGGGACCGGAGGATGGAGGTTCGTAACATGGAAATCATCCTGCTCGAGAACGTCAAGGGTGTGGGGCAGCGCGGGCAGAAGGTGAACGCGTCGCCGGGTTATGCCCGCAACTACCTCATCCCCAACAAGCTCGCCATCTCCGCCGCGGGGGCGGGGGCCAAGGTCTTCAGCGAGCTGGAGCGCCAGCGGGTGCACCGCGAGTCGAAGAGCCGGCGCAAGGCCGAGGAATCGGCCAAGCGCTTCGAGAATGTCTCCGTCCACATCCCGGTGGAGGTGGGCGAGGAGGACCGGCTGTTCGGCTCCGTGACCTCCGCAGACATCGCCGCCGCGCTGGGCTCCCAGGGCATCGAGGTGGACAAGCGCAAGATCCTCCTCGACGAGCCGCTCAAGCAACTCGGCGTCTATACGGTGCCGGTCAAGCTGTTCCAGGATGTCGAAGGAAAAGTAAAGGTCTGGGTCGTCAAGAAGTGACGGCGACTGGGGGGTGCCCATGAGACACGACGCGTTTCTTGCGGGAGTGCTGGCTTTCATCCTGGCCGGTTGCGGCCGCGCCTCCGAGGCGCCCCCCGCAGGCGGGAGCGGGGCGGCGGCGCCGTCCGCCGACGAGCGGATGAGCCTGGTCCTGGCCCGGGTGGGGGACATGGAGGTCACGGCCGAGGATCTGCGCAATCACATGATCACGGTGACCACCCCGGAGAACGCCGAAATCCACATGAAGAACCCGGACATCGTCCAGGTGGCGCTGGGGGCCCTGGTCGACCAGTTTGTGTGGGCCGAGATCGCCCGGCAGGACGGCGTCAAGCTCACGCCGGGCGAAGAGCACCGGGTTGCCGCCCTGGAGGCGGAGCTTCTGGCCACCCGGTACATGGAGACTGTCCTCCAGTCCAAGGCCACGCCCACCCGACAGGAGGTGGAGGAGTACTACCACCAGCACCAGGACCAGTTCCTCTCCCCCCCGCGAGTCGCGGTCCGCCACATCCTGCTGGGCACGGAGGCGGAGGCCCGGCGGCTCCTGCAGGAGGCCCGGTCCGGCGCCGACTTCGCCGCCCTGGCCAGGAAGTACTCGACCGACGAAGTGACCCGCGACATCGGCGGGGCGCTGGGCTTTGTCCAGGAGAAGGCGGAGATTCCGGGTATGGGCCGCCACGAGACCTTCGCCAAGGCGGTCCTCGCTCTGGGCGAGGGCGACCTGGATGTGATCCAGACCCAGCGCGGCTGGCACCTGGTCAAGGTCGAGAAACGCGAAGGCGGGGACCTGCTTCCGCTGGACGAGGTCTACGAGCGGATCGCCACTCCGATGATCCGGCAGCGCTTCGGCCCGATGTACAACGAAGAGCTCACGCTGGCCCGCGAACGGGTCGGTGTGGTCTACGACTCGAAGAACTTCGACAAGTTCACCGGCATTCCCAACAACTGCGACCGGTTGATGGAGCTGGCGGAACAGGCCCCCGAGAACGCCACCAAAGTAGAGCTGTACCGCCGGCTTGCAGCCGATTTTCCCGACTGCGAGCACGCGGGCAAGGCCCAGTTCATGATCGGCTATACTCAGCTCGTCGCCCTGGACAACAAGCCGGCCGCGCGCAAGGCGCTCGTCCGTCTGCAGGACAAGTTCCGGGGCTCGGAGTGGCGCAAGGCGGGCGAGTACCTGCTGGAGCACCTCGACGACGATCCGAAGAGTCTGGGCACTCCGGAAGAAGTCCTCGCCAAGGCGTCGCGCTGATCGGTCCGCGAAGGGGGAACGATGGCTCTGATCCGCGTCCGGGTCCGGGGTCTGATGATGGACGAGCGGTCCAAGTCACCCATCGTCATCCTGCAGGAGGAGGACGGGGAGCGCATCCTGCCCATATGGATCGGTGAATCGGAGGCGCGCTCCATCGGGATCGTCCTCGCCGAGGAGAAGCTCGAGCGCCCCATGAGCCACGACCTGATGCTGACCATGATCCGCAGCCTCAAGGCGCGGGTCGCCGGGGTCACGATCACCGCGCTCAAGGAGAACACCTTCTTCGCGGAGATCCACCTGGAGAGCGGGGGACAGCAGATCCTGGTCGACGCCCGCCCCTCGGATTCGATCGCCATCGCCCTGCGCGCGGAGGCGCCGATCTTTGTGGCCGAGGAAGTGCTGGGAGCGGGTCAGGCCGGCTCGATCGCGGCAAGGCCGGCGGAGAAGTCCGAGAAGGAGAAGATCGCCGAGCTCAAGAAGCAGCTCGAAGAGATGGATCCGGGGGACTTCGGCCGCTTCGGGATCTGAGCGGCTCCGCGGTCAGGACAGGAGCCGGAACTCGAAGGGGATGCGCACCCAGAAGGGCGTGGCCACGCCGCCCACGCTGTAAGGCCTGAAGAGATACCGGTAGGCCGCCTCCAAAGCCGAGGCCTCGAGCAGGGGATAGCGGGCCTCCTCCATCGCGCGGGCGAACACGACGCGTCCCTCCTCGTCCACCAGCATGGCGATCTCCACCCGCCCCTCCACCCCCAGCTCGATGGCCCTTCGCGGGTAGATGGGCCGCTCCAGGTGGAGCACCTCGAGGTCGCTGGCCGCCGGAAGCGGGAGCCCCGTGGTGCGGACCGCATCCTGGATGTCGTCCAGAGTGAGCGCCTCCAGACGGTCGCGCTGCGGGACGGCGGGGGGAGGCTCGGCGGGGCGCTCCTCCATCTGCGGCTCCACCGTGTAGCGCAGCTCGACGGCCACGAAGTCCGAGGACATGACCGACACCGGCGCCGCGGTGAGCCGTTCCTGGCTGTAGGCGTCGGGGTCGATGTCCAGTTCCGGCAGCACATGGAACGCGCCACGCAGGGCGATGGACCGCACGGTCTGGGGGGGCGTCCGCTCGACCGGTGTGAGCAGAAGGGCCGACATCATGAAGGAGAGCGCGACGGGGAGGGTCACGGACATCCGCCGCCGGTAGAGACGGTTGTGCTCGGAGATTCGGGATGGCACCAACTGGCTTCTCCGGGGGGGTATCCAAACCTCATCATAGCTGAGGGACGGCGCTGCCCGCCAATGCCGTCCCTTCCGGCCAGGACTTTACCGAGAGCCCCAGGATCTGGAAAACCTTTTGACCGAACCTACCAGATCTGGTATTTATGACACTCATGGAAGCTGAATCCCGGGAACGACTTCGGTGGCTTCCCGGGGTCGACGCCGTGCTCTCGGCCCTGGGTTCGGATCCCCTCCCCGCGTCGCCTCGGATCCTGGCCCTGTTGGCCCGAGAAGCGGTCGAGGAGGCGCGGCGCGCCCTTCTCGCCGGCCAGGCCCCGGCCTCGCCGGAGACCCTGTCACCGGCGATCCTTGCCGAGCGGGTGCGGGCCCGCTTCCTGGAGCTGGCGGCGCTGCGACCCGAGCGGGTGATCAACGCCACCGGGGTGCTGATCCACACGAACCTCGGTCGCTCCCCGCTGTCGGCGGGGGTGGCGCGGCATCTGGCCGAGGTGGCGATCGGGTACTCGGACCTGGAGATGGACCTCGAGCAGGGCCGGCGCGGCTCCAGGCAGGACCATGTGAAGGATCTGCTGCGGCTCCTCACAGGGGCCGAGGACGCCCTGGTCGTCAACAACAACGCGGCCGCGGTGATGCTGGCGCTAGGCGCGCTCGCCCGCGGCAAGGAAGTGATCCTCTCCCGGGGCGAGATGGTGGAGATCGGCGGGTCCTTCCGGATCCCCGAGATCCTGGAATCGAGCGGCGCGCGGCTCCGCGAGGTGGGGACCACGAACCGGACCCACCGCGGCGACATGGAGCGGGCCATCGGCCCGCAGACGGGACTTCTGCTCAAGGTGCACGCCAGCAACTACCGCATCGAGGGGTTCACCGCGCAGGTGAGCCTGTCCGACATGGTCGCGGTGGGCCGTGAGCGGGGCGTGCCGGTGCTGGTGGACCTGGGCAGCGGGGCGTTGCTGGACACGGCCGGGGCGGGGGTGCGGCCGGAGCCCGTGGTGGCCGACATCCTGGCCGAGGGCCCCGACCTCGTGACCTTCAGCGGAGACAAGCTCCTCGGCGGGCCCCAGGCCGGCATCGCGGTGGGCCGCGCCGAAGCCGTGGCGAAGCTCCGCCGGGACCCGCTGGCCCGGGCGGTGCGCATCGACAAGCTCCTCCTTGCCGCCCTGCAGGCGACCCTCGTGGCGTACCTGGATCCGGAACAGGCGAAGAAGGAGATCCCAGTCCTTGCTATGCTCTTCGAGACTCCGGAGCGTGTCCGGGAACGCGCGGCCGCCCTGGCGGCGCGCATCCGGGAGGCGCTCGCGGAGCCCGCTCCACAGGTGATGGTGGAGGAGGCGGACGCGGCGGTGGGAGGCGGAACGCTGCCTCTGGAAGGCCTGCGCAGCAGCGTGGTCGTCATCGATCCCCGTCCGCATGGAAAGGCGGCCCGCCTCGAGCGGGCCCTGCGGCATGTTCGGCCGGCCCTGTTGGGCCGCATCCAGGACGAGCGTGTGCTCCTGGATCCGAGAACGGTGTCCGCGACAGAGGAGGGCCTGATCCCGGGTCTCGTGCGCGAGGCCTGGGCGGCGGCCGTTGCACCAGGAGCCTAGAAGTGTTCGTCGAAAAACTCACCGTCTTCGGCTTCAAGTCCTTCAACCAGCGGGTCTCGCTGGAGTTCGGCAGCGGCATCTCCGGGGTGATCGGGCCGAACGGCTGCGGCAAGAGCAACATCGTGGACGCCATCCGCTGGGTGCTCGGCGAGCAGTCCACGAAGCAGCTGCGCGGCACCAAGATGGAAGATGTGATCTTCAACGGGAGCCGCGACGAGAAGGCGCTCTCCCTCGCCGAGGTCGAGCTCACCCTCAACAACGAGCGCGGCCGCCTGCCCCTCGACTACAGCACGGTGACCGTGGGCCGCCGCCTGTACCGTTCCGGGATCTCGGAGTACACCATCAACAAGCAGGCCGTCCGCCTCAAGGATGTGCGCGACCTGTTCCTCGACACCGGCATGGGCAGCCACGCCTACTCGGTCATCGAGCGCCAGATGGTGGACAACATCCTCTCCGACACCACCGGGCATCGCCGGTTCCTCTTCGAGGAAGCGGCGGGCATCATGAAGTACAAGACGCGCAAGAAGGAGGCTCTGACCAAGCTGGAGGCCACCGAGCGCGATCTGCTCCGGGTCAACGACATCATCACCGAGGTGGAGCGCCAGGTGGTCTCGCTGCACCGTCAGGTGGGCAAGGCCCGGCGCTACCAGGAGCTCATGGCCGAGATCCGCGGCATCGACCTCGCCCACTCGCAGGTGGAGCGGCGGCGGTGGGTGACCGAGATCGCGGAACTGGACGCGCGTCACGCGGAGGCGCTTCGCCGGGCGGAGACGGGCGAGACCGAGGTGGCGACCCTGGAAGCGCGCCTGCAGGAGCTCCACCTGGAGGTGCTGGAGGCGGAGCGGAACCTCGGCGAGGCCCGCGAGCTCCTCGCGCAGGTGGACGACGAGCTGGGACGGGCGAACAACTGGACCGTGGTGCTGCGCGAGCGTCTCACCGCGAGCCGGGACCGCGTCCAGGAGGCGAAGGATCTGCAGGTGCGTCTCGCCGAGCGCCTGGACCGGAACGCCGCGGCGACACGGGAAGTGGGGGCACGGCTGGAGGAGATGACCGTGCGCGAGCCGGAGGAGCACGGGCGCCTGGAGGAGCGGGCGCGCCAGCTCGCCGCCGCCGACGCGCGGCTGCGCGAGGCCCGCGAGCGGGTGATCGAGGCCAAGGGGATCGCGGTGGCGCGCCGCGACGAGCGCATCCGGGCCGAAGGCGAGGTCGTTGCATCGGGGAAGCGGCTG
>CAZWKH010000178.1:0-5733 GCA_964633885.1 uncultured bacterium
GGAGCGCGCCCGGGCGGTGGAGGCGTCGTCGGAGAGCCGGCGGTAGAGGTTTTCGGCCGCGCTCAGGTTCTCCGGGCGCACCAGGATGTTGGTGAGGCCGCGCTGGATGATCGAGGACTGGTAGCGCTCCAGCGCGTCCTCGGAGGCGGAGAGCTGCTCCTGGTAGACCCGGAGCTGGTCGGCGCCGAAGTTGCGCGCGGCGCGGATGCGCTCCAGCTCCTTCTGCATGGTGAGATCGATGAAGAGCTCGCTGATCCACTTGGACAGGAGCTGAGCCGTCTCCGGGGTGTAGTCGCGAACGATGAAGGTGAAGAGACCCGGCCCGGTGGAGCCCACTCCGATCCGCTTCTGCAGGTGCTCGACGAGGAGCCGCACGCCGATCTCCTCTGCGCTCAGCTCCGGATAGCGCTCCTGGCGCGCCTTCGCCCGCTCGCGCAGGGTCGGGTCCTCCGTCATCCGCAGAATCTTGACCACCCGCTCCAGGAAAGGCCGGCTGCGCACATAGCCGATGATCTGGGCGATGCGCTGCTCCTCGGTGCGGCGGTCGCCTCCCGAGGCGCCCAGCCCGCCGATCACCTGCTCCAGCTCCCGCACCAGCGGCTTGCGCTCCTCAATGAGGAGGGTGGCCGAGGACTCGTACTGGCGCGGCACGAAGGCGAGGCCGATCAGGGAGGCGGAGGCGGTGGCCACCATGCAGAGCAGGACGATCCACTTGCGTCGCAGGAGAATGCGCGCGTAGTGCTTGAGGTCCACGGCGTGATCGAGCTGGGACACCATCCGTGCTAATCCAGGTTCCGCCCGAGCAGCCAGATGCTGACCACCGCGCTCAGGAGCGGGGCCACCGACATCGCCGTGCGCAGGATGCCGCGCAGCCCGCCGCCCTCCGACGGAACGGTCACCGTGTCGCCCGGGCGCAGGGTCATGTCGGCCGCGGGGTAGCCGTCGTAAAGATAGCCACGCACGTCGAGGCCGTACACGACGACCCCCCCTTCGGTGCGGCGCGCGAGCCGCACATCGGAGAGCCTGGCATTCTCGGTCGCGCCCCCGGACACGCCGAGCGCGGCCACCACGGTGCCCGCCGCGCGCAGCGGATAGAGGCCCGGGGCGCGGACGGCGCCCAGCACCTGCACCTGGTCCCCGCTCACGACATTGAGGGCGATGGCGGGGAGGACCACGCTGTCCCCGGGGCGCAGAACGGGCAGGTCCTCCGCCGGGGTCTTCTCGAGGCCGCGCGAGAGATCCACGGCGACGCTCTTGGTCTCTCCCGGGAGCGCGTCCCTGCGGATCACCTCTACCGCGGTGAGGTCGGCCGACGGGGTGGCCCCCCCCGCGGCGAGCAGCGCGTCCCAGATGGTCGGCATGACCTGGAAGCTGTAGCGCCCGGGGCTGCGGACCTCGCCCACGATGGTCAGGTAACGGCTGTTGTACCTGGCCACGCTGACCAGCACTTCGCTGATGCCGGAGTCGAGGATCGCGTAGCGCCGGGTCAGGTCCCGGCCCAGTTCGGCCGCCGTCATCCCCTCGACGCGCAGCTCCCCGAGGAGCGGCAGCGCGAGGCTGCCCTGGCGGTCGACGGTGAAGATGCCGCTCAGGTCCGCCCGCTGCCAGACCTGGATCTGCACCGCGTCCTCGGGCCCCAAGGTGTAGACCTCGGTGCCCGGCTGCTGGCCCGCCGCGAACGACGCCCAGGCCGTCACGAGCAGGATGGACAGACAGACGATTTTCTTCATGAAGCGGACCTCATGTTCCGCGCGCGTTCGCATGTCCCTGCACAAACGGAAGAGTATAGCATGGGTCACTCCGGCCGTCCGTCGCGGGCCCGGACCCTCGCCAGAGCTCCCGCGTAGACCGACTCGTACCGCAGGGCGGACCGGTCCCAGGTGAAGTCCTCCGCCATCCCCCGGCGCTGCATCGCCCGCCAGCGCACCGGGTCCGCGTAGGCCGCCAGGGCCCTGCCCAGAGCGGCGGTCATCGCCTCGGGTGTGTACCCGTCAAAGACAAACCCCAGTCCGTTCTCCGGGTCGTCCTCCACCGCGCGCACCGTATCGGCCAGCCCTCCCACGCGGTGCACGACGGGCACCGTTCCGTAGCGCAGGCTCATCATCTGGTTGAGCCCGCAGGGCTCGTAGCGGGACGGCATCAGGAACATATCGGCCCCCGCCTCGATCAGGTGAGCCAGGGGGTCGTCGAAGTCGCTCCCGTAGTACACCCGGTCCGGGTGGGCCGCGGCGAGGCGGCGCATCTCCTGCTCGTAGGCGGGCCGCCCGGAGCCGAGCACGACCAGGGCCAGATCCATTTCGAGAAGCCGCGGGGCGGCGGCCAGCAGCAGTTCGATCCCCTTCTGCTCCACGAGCCGGGTCACCATCCCGACCAGGGGCCGATCGAGCCGCGGCGCCAACCCGGTGCGGGCGAGCAGGGCCTTCTTGCTCGCCGCCTTCGCTTCCAGGCGGTCCCGGTCGTAGCGAAGGGGAAGGTGGGGATCCCGCGCGGGATCCCAGGTCACGACATCGATCCCGTTCAGGATGCCGGTCAGGCCGTTCCCCCGGGCGGACAGAACTCCCTGCAGCCCCTCCGCGAATTCCGGCCGGGTGCGGATCTCCTCCGCGTAGCGCGGACTCACCGTGGTCACCGCGTCCGCGTCCATGATGGCGGCCTTGAGGTAGTTGACCTTCCCCCAGAATTCGAGCGCGTCCCCGGGCCCACGGCCCCGCCCGTCCAGCCCGACGCGGTCCAGCACCTCCGGGTCGTAGATCCCTTGATAGCCCAGGTTGTGGATGGTGAGCACCGTCGCGGTGCGGTCGAAGTAGGGCGTGCCGAGCGCCCGGCGGCGAAGCATGGAGGGGATGAGCCCGGTCTGGAAATCATGCACATGAAGGAGGTCCGGGCGCAGGTCGATCCGCAGCAGGAGCTCCAGGGCGCCCCGCGCCAGAAGGGCGTAACGGTCCGCGCCGTCCGGATAGTCCTCGCGCGTCTCGGGATCCACATAGATCCCGTCGCGCCGGCTGAAGGCGGGGTCGTCGAGCAGGAAGAGCCTGGCGCCGACGCCTTCGGGGCGCGCCCGCAGGAAGCGCTGCCGGCGGCGCCCCCCCGCGTAGGCGAAGTCCATCCTCCCGCGCGTCGTCTCGTCCGCGGTGATCTCGCCAAGGAGGCCGCGGTAAGCGGGCAGGATCACGGTGACATCATGCCCCCGGGCGAGGAGCGCCTCGGACAGGGAGTGCACGACGTCGCCCAGGCCTCCGACCTTGACCAGCGGCGACATCTCCATCGCCACCATCACCACGCGCAGCGGCTTCACGGGCGTCAAACGACGGGGGCCGCCTCGCGCAGGCGCACGGCGGCGTCCTCGGGGGGGACCACATTGATGTGGAAACCCGAACCCCACTCGAAGCCGGCGGCATGCGCGATCTTGGGCATGATCTCGATGTGCCAGTGGAAGTGCAGCAGGAAGGGGTCGCCCACCGGCGCGGTGTGGATCACCATGTTGTAGGGAGGCGCGCCGAGCACGCCGTGCAGCCGCACGAAGACGTCGCGGAGCACCTCGGCTAGCGGAGCCAGCTGCTCCTCCGGCCCGCTCTCGAAGGAGGAGGCGTGCCGGCGGGGCATGATCCAGGTCTCGTAGGGAAAGCGCGGCGCGAAGGGCTCGAACACCACGAACTGGTCCGTGGCCCGCACCAGGCGCTTCCGCTCCTCCACCTCCTGGCGGATGATGTCGCAGTAGATGCAGCGCTCCTTGAGCCGGTAGTGGTCCCGGGCTCCGGTCAGCTCCTCCTTCACCCATTTGGGAATGATCGGGGTGGCGATGAGCTGGGTATGCGGATGCTCCAGGGTCGCCCCCGCCGCCTGCCCCTGGTTCTTGAAGACCAGGATGTACTTGAAGCGGGGATCTCGGGCCAGGTCCACCATGCGGACGCGGTAGGCGCGCAGGATGTCCACCAGATGCCCCTCGGTCAGATCCCACCACTGGGCGTCGTGGTCCGGGGTCTCGATGATCACCTCATGGGCCCCGATCCCGTTCATCTTGTCGAACATGCCCTCGCCGCGCCGATCCAGTTCCCCCTCGATCTGAAGGGCGGGGAACTTGTTGGGCACAACCCGCACGCTCCAACCGTCCGGACCGGGAGCCGGTCCCGCCCCATTGCCTCCCAGTGCCAGGACGGCGGGCGGGGTGTCCTCCTCGCGCCCGGGACAGAAGGGGCAGGCCGCCTCGCGCAGCGGCGGGGAGGGGAAACCGAAGTCCACGGGACGGTCGGCGCGCTCGGTGGAGATGATGACCCACCGGCCCACCACGGGGTCTTTTCGCAGTTCGCGCATGACCTTAGGTATCGACCCGATCGGGTTCGAGATTCATCGTCCAACCCCTCAGCGAGCCGGCTTCATCACCAGGGTCTCCACGACCCAGGCGCCCTCGTAGCCCTCCGCCCGGGCCCGGGTGGCCATGGACTCGGCCTCGGCGCGGGTCAGGAAGTCCCCCACGCGGACCTTGTAGAAGGGCGGCTCATACTCCACATAGACGGGCTCGGTGAAGCGGCTTCTGGCAGCACGGGCGCGGGCGTCCGCGTCCACGAGGTTCGAGAAGGCGGAGATCTGCACGCGCCAGCCCGGCGTGAAGTCCTTGGGTCCCGGCACCGTCGCCGGCGCCGCCTGCGGAGCCCCCACCGAGGCCCCCGCGCTGTCCTGTGGCGCGGGCTCGACGGCCATGGGAACGGCGACTCCCTGAGGCTCCGCCTCCAGGCTGTCCGCGTCGAGGATCACCGCCTGCTCGCCGAGCGGGGACTCGGCGCTCACCACCCAGGGCGCCGCATCCACCTCCGCTGCGGGGACGCTCTTGGACCCGCCTCCACAGCCGATCAGGAGCAGAAGCGCGGCGGCCCAGGCCGCGGCGAGCGCCATGCGGCGCGACACGCCTGTTGCCATCACCCTTTCCTCCCTTCCACAAGGCTCCTCCCCAGCGGCGAGGCGAGGAGCGACTCGACGACCCGGCGCACTTCCTGTGCGCGGTTCTTGGGTACGACCAGGGTCGCGTCGGGAGTGTGTACCACGATCAGGTCGCGCACGCCCACGACGGCGATGACGCCCCCCTCCGCCCATGCGATGAGCCCCGGCGCATCCAGCATCGCGACCGGCCCGCGCAGATAGCTGCCGCGTCGTCCCAGCCGCTCCAGCGCAGTCCAGGAACCAAGATCATCCCACGCGAACCCGGCCGGCACCACCGCCACATTGGCGGCCCGCTCCAGGATGCCGTAGTCCACCGAGACGCTGGGCGCCCGCCGGTACGCGGCCTCCAGGGCGGCGGCGCCTCGGCGGGTCCCATGCAGGGAAGCGAAGGCCGCAGCCAGCTCGGGCAGGTGGCGGTCCACCGCCTTGACGAAGGCCCGCGCGCGCCAGGCGAAGATCCCGCAGTTCCAGAGGTGGCGCCCGCCGGACAGGAAGCGCCTCGCCTTGGCGGCCGTGGGCTTCTCCTCGAAGCGGCGCACGGCGCGGGCGGGGCCCCCGCCGAGGGGCCGGCCGGGGTCGATGTAGCCGTAGCCCGTCTCGGGGCGGGTGGGCTTGACGCCCACCAGGACGAGCCGGTCGCCCCCCTCGGCGGCCCGCAGCGCGGCGCGCAGCGCGCGGCGGTAGGGCTCGGCCCTTGGCACCCAGGCGTCGGCGGGCACGACCAGGAGCACAGCCTCCGGGTCCTCGGCAAGGACGGCCAGAGCCGCGAGGTGGATGGCGGGGGCGGTGTTCCTGGCC
>CAZWKH010000179.1:0-5694 GCA_964633885.1 uncultured bacterium
GGATGCCGTTCAGGTGAAGGAGCACGGTCGATTTCCCGGCTCCGTTGGGGCCGATCATCCCCACGCACTCGCCCGGGCCCAGGGAGAAACTCACCCCGTCGAGGGCGGCCTTCCCGTCCGGGTAGCGGAAGCTCAGGTCCCGCAGCTCCACGGCCGGGATCATCGCCAGCCCCTGGCGCGCATCGCGGCATACACGCGCTCGCCGCGCTCGGAGGAACGCATGAAGAGCTGGGCCGCAACCTCGGCCAGCGAGGTCCAGCGGCGCCGGCGGGAGTGCGTGAAGCTGCGGCTGGCGCGGGCGCGCTGGAGCCGCTCGGCCTCATCCAGCAGGACGAAGAGGTAGCGGACCATGAGCGCGATCACGGTGACGAGGAGCGCGGGCACCCTTGCGCGGCGCATAAGACGGAGCAGATCCGAGAAGGGCGTGGTCGCGGAGAAGAGGACCATGGCGAAGAGGCAGAGCGTGCTCTTGGCGAGGACGGTGAGGAACACGAGGCCGCCCTGCGGCTGGAAGAGGGTGAGGAGCGCGACGCCCAGGGCGAAGGGCTCCACCAGCAGGAGCCGCCGGCCGAGGGAAGCGGGGGGGACGCGGCTCAGCGCCGCCGCCGCGGCGAGAACGAGGGCCGCCGCGCCGATCGGCCACCACCGCCCCATCGGAGTCAGCATCACGCCGAGGAGCACCGCGAGGGCGCAGGCCAGCTTGACCGCGGCGGGAAGCCGGTGCACCGGGCTCGTGAGCCCGGCGGCGTGATCGTGCAGCGCGAATCGCATGGCGCCGCTCAGGCTCCCGGAAGCGGCGGCCGGCGTCGCTCTTTGCCGGGGACGAGGGCGTGGGCCAGGACCAGGGCCAGGGCGAAGACGAGGACCGTCCCCACCGCGCCGGCGAGCGCGGTGGCCGCCGCCGCCGACTCGATGCCGCCCCAGCGGTAGTCGGCCCAGGGGGAGGCGAGAGCGGGGGATGCGGCGGCCCGGTGCTCGAGGCCCAGGGTCTCGGCCACCCGCTCCAGACCGTCGGGCCAGGGCGAGGCGAAGGGGGCGACGAAAATCGCCAGCCCGAGCGCAAGGAGGAGGCCGTAGGCAATCGCTTCGCGCTGCCCGCCCCCCGAGGGGGCGGCGTCCTCGAGGAGCTCCGGGCGGATGCGGCGCACCGCCGCGATCACCAGCGCGGTGATGAGCCCTTCGCCGAGGCCGATCACCATGTGCACATTGGCCATGGCCGGGAAGACGGCCGGCCAGGCCGTCACGCCGGACCAGGCCAGCTCGCCCGCGCAGAGGGTCGCCGCGAGCACCGTGGAGCACCAGGCCGCGAAGAAGACCGCCACGAAGCGGCCGCGTTCGCCTCGGAGGGCTCCCCGCACCAGGCGGTAGACCGCGTAGCCGAAGAGCGGGGCGGCGAGCGCCATGTTGAGGACATTCGCTCCGAGGGCGAGCAGGCCGCCGTCGGCGAAGAGGAGGCTCTGCACGATCAGGACCGCCGTCATGACCACCGCCGCGGCGCTGGGACCCAGGAGCACCGCCACCAGCACTCCGCCCATCAGGTGCCCCGAGGTCCCTCCCGCAACCGGGAAGTTGAGCATCTGCGCTGCGAAGACGAAGGCGGCCGTGAGGCCCATGAGGGGGACGCGCCGGGGCGGCACGCCGCGGCGCGCCCGGCGCAGGGCGAAACCGACCCCGGCCAAGGAGATGCCCGTCGCCACGGTCGCGGTGCGGGCGTCCAGGAACCCGTCGGGTATGTGCATCGTCCCTCTCCGCTACGGCAGCGGCTCCATGGTCATGGGATCGCGCAGCGCGATGCGCTTGGGCTCCCCGCCGGCGAGCCCGGCCAGGGTGACTTCGTGCTTCCCGTCCGGCTGCGCCATCTCCGCCGCGCTCCCCACCAGGAGGAAGGTCATCTCTTGCGGGTCGAGCAGCCGCTGCGCCACTCGCTGCACATCCTCTGCGGTGACCGCCTGGATGCGGCTCGTGTACTCGGCGAAGTACCTCGGGTCCCTCGGGTAGCGGCCCGTCACCTCCTCGGCGGCGAGCGCTCCCGCGATGGCACCCGCGCTGGGCATGCGCGAGGGGAAGCCCTCGATGAAGGAGTTCTTCGCGGTGGTGAGCTCCTCGTCGGTGACCCGTTCCTCGCGGATGCGGCGGATCTCCGTGAGCGCGATGTCCACCGCGTAGGCCGTCGAGCGGGCCTTGGTCTGAAAGACCAGCCGCCAGGGATCCGCGTAGTAGAACCCGCCCTCGAAGCGCGAGTTCACCGAGTAGGCGAGCCCCTCGTCGGAGCGGATCCGGTTCACCAGCCGCGAGGTGAAGCCGCCGCCGCCCAGGATGAAGTTCATGACCGAGGCGGCGTAGAAGTCCGGATCGTAGCGGTCGATGGCCCGCAGGCCGATGGAGACGCGGGTCTGGTTCACATCCTTGTCCGCGATGAACCAGCCCGGGGCGGAGGACTGCGCCGGCGGCGCCGGCGGGCCGGGATCCTCTCCAGGCCAGGGCCAGTTCGCGAAGGCCTTCTCGAGCTTCCCGGTCATCGCCGCCTTGTCGAAGTCCCCGGAGACGGAGAGGGTGAAGTTGCGCGGACCCAGGTAGCGGGTGCGGAACGCGATGAGGTCCTCGCGGGAGATGGACCGCATCGAGGCCTCGGTGGGGTAGCGCGTGGACCAGTGGCCCTCGCCGCGCATGAGGTAGTCCCACTCGTAGCGCTCGATGCCGGCGCTCTCGTCGTTGCGCCGCTTCATGTCCTGGAGCTCCTGGTCGCGGCGCAGGTCGAGGCGGTCCTGCTGGAACGCGCAGTCCTTGAGGCACTCCACGAGGAGCGCGAGGCCCTCGTCGAGGTCCTTGGAGAGGAGGTTGAGCGTGACATAGGACTCGGTGCCGGAGACGGGCACGCCGCCCAGGCCGAACATCCCGCGGCCGCTTCCCATGCCCGACTCGAGCTGGGCGCCCAGGAAGGCCACCCGCTCCTCGAGGGCCTGCGCGCTGCGGGTTCCGGTGCCGCTGCGGGTGAGGAGGTGCATGGCGGTGCCGGCGAGCCCCTCCTTGCCCGCGGGATCGAGGTCGGGTCCGACCCGCGCCACCACCGTGACCGTGACCAGCGGAAGGGTGCGATCCGGGACGAGGTAGGCAGGGATCCCCCCCGCCAGTTCCGTCCGGTACTGCGCGGCGTCGGGCGGGGTGTACTTGAGCGGCGGGTACTGAAGCTTCTCCGGCCGGTCGGGGATGTCCCCGGCCTGTGCCACGGCTGCGGCAAGACCGGCCGTGAGGAGCGCGGCCGCCGGCAGGAGGGCGATCCTGCGGGCCCGCGCCAGCGCGCCCCGGCGCAACGAATGCGTGCGGTTCATCGTCGTTCCTCCGGTCACTTGCTGCCCTGCAGCAGGGTGATGCGCGCCTGGGCCTTCGCGCGGATGTAGTCGAGAGCGGGCTTCATCTCGGGCGGCATCTGGCCGCCCATCTGCTCGAGCCGCTCCAGCATCGTCTGCACCTGGGCCGCCTCGGTGGCGCCCTCGATGCGGGCCACCATGGATTTGGCCATCTGCTTGGCGTCGGGGGAGAGGGCGGCGAGGGCGGGATCTTCCGGCGCCGTTCCGCCCTTGCGCTTCCACACCGCCACCGCGCGGTTCTCCGGGGTGAAGTACTTCTGCGCGACCCGCTGGACCTCGGCGGCGGTCACCGCCTGCACCTCGCGGTCGATGCGGTCGGCGTCGCGCCAGGAACCCAGTCCTTCCGCCACCGCGTAGCGGAAGAGGAGCTGGAAGCTGGAGCTGATCTGGCGGTAGCTGGAGGCCAGATAGCGGTTCTTCACCATCTGTAGCTCCTCCGCGCCCACCGGTTCCTTCTGGAGCTTCTCGATCTCGGCGTGGATGGACTGCTCCAGTTCCTCCGGGGTGCGGCCTTCCTTGCATTCGGCCTGGATCTCGAACATGCCCTCGTACTTGCGCGGGGTGTGGGAGGCGCGGGCTTCGGTGGCCACGCCGCCGCCCAGCACCAAATTCTTCTGCAGCCGCCCGGTGGGGCCGTTCAGGATCCCCTCGAGGACATCCAGAGCCGGCCCGTCGCGGTGCACGAAGGGCGCGGTGTGCCAGCGGGCCCAGATGGCCGGGTTGGTCTCCGCCTCGGCCAGGAAGCGTTTCTCGGCCAGGGAAGGGATCTCGCTGGTGATCATCTCCGGCGCGGGCCGCGGGCCGGGCGGGATCGCGCCGAGGTACTTCTCGGCCAGAGCGAGGGCCTGCCCGGGATCGAAGTCGCCGACCAGGATCGCGGTCAGGTTCTGCGGGGCGTAGTAGAGGGCATAGTACTCGTCGGCCTGGGCCTTGGTGATGTTGGCGATGTCGCTCGGCCATCCGATCACCGGCCAGTGGTAGGGGCTCGAGTCCCAGAAGACGGCGTCGAAGGCCACCTCGAAGGGGCCGGTGGGGGTGGACTCCACCGAGCGGCGGCGCTCCTCGTACACCACATCCCGTTCGGAGTAGAACTCCCGGAAGACGCGGTTCTCGAGCCGGTCCGCCTCCACCCAGAACCAGAGCTCCATCTTGTTGGCGGGAACGGTCTCGAAGTAGACCGTCATGTCCTCGCTGGTGAAGGCGTTGATGAAGGTGGCCCCGTTCTGCTGGAGCACCTGCTCGAGCTCGTTCTTCACCATGTTGGCCCGCTGCGCGACGACCAGGGAGTCGAACCGGGCCTCGAGCCGGAGGTAACGGGGGGTCCGCGCCTCCGGCTTCGTCATGTCCTCGATCTCGCCCCGGCGCTGGGCGGCCCGCATCAGGCTGAGCTCCTCGCGCATCGCGTCCCGGACACGCTCCTGCTCCTCGATGAGCTGCATGTCCTTCGCGTAGTCGCGCGTGCCGATGACATGGGTGCCCTTGAACATCATATGTTCGAAAAGATGCGAGATCCCGGTGATGCCGGGGCGCTCGTTCACCGAGCCGACATGGGCGACCCAGGCTCCGGAGACGGTGGGGCTGACATGCTGCTCGATGAGCACCAGCTTCATCCCGTTGGCCAGGGTGTGCTCCGTGATCGGGATGGAGGGGCCGGCCCCGGCGGGATTCGCCCCCCCCTTGGGGGCGGCCAGGGCCATGGTCGGCAGGATTGCCGCGAGCAGCAGGGCGAGGCAGGCGTCGCGCAGGCGCGGGGGCGAGGATCGGGTCATGGCGGGTCTCCTGGAAGTCTCCGGGGTCAGCGGGCGGCCGCAGGCGCGGGGTCGCGGGGCCGGAAGGAATGAAGGAACCACGCGGCGCGGGCGGAGTCAAGGGCCGGTACACGCCGTCCCTCAACGGCCGGGACTGCGCCCCGGTGCGGCCTTCCGGCTTCCGCGGATGCGACCGCGAACCCCGGGATCAGCCCTTGCGGCGGGACGGATCCTTGGGACGGGTCGGCGCGATCAACTCCGAGAGAAGCCCCAGCACCTCGGCGCGGTTCACCGAGCCCACCAGCCGCAGTTCGGTGAGGCTGCTCACCACCGGCACATTGCGCTGCTCGCTGGCCACCACCGCAGGGAGAGCCTCGACGAGGGTCTGGCCCGGGGTGACGCAGGGCGGCACCCGCCTCATGACATCATGCGCGATCACCCCCATCTCGCGGTCCTGCCCGAGGTACTCCTTCATGTCCTGAAGCGCGACCACCCCGAGGAGCCGCTGCTCCTCGTTCACCACGGGCAGGAAGTTGTTGGGGTTGGAGAGGAACCGGTGGGCGATCTCGGTGAGGGTC
>CAZWKH010000180.1:0-5647 GCA_964633885.1 uncultured bacterium
CCACGGGCCGTCCGTCCTGCGAGAGGGGCGGCGCACCTGCCTTGAGGTCCGTGACGATCCCCTCCACCGCGGCGCGGCCCACCCCCGGAAACCCATAGGCGTAGACGGCTGTGCGCTCGCCCACCAGGAACTGGATCGCGCCGCGGGCCTCGGCGAGCGGTGCGTAAGCCGCCATGAACTCGTCACGGTCGGCGGGGCTGTCCCAGAGGGTGATCCAGAAGCCGCGCGGCCTGGCGGGCCGCGCTGAGGGAAGCGCCGCCCCGCCCGACTCCGCGCGCCCCAGCAGGTAGAAGCGGTCCCCGCCCCAGCCCGCCGCGGCCTCGTTGGTCCATTCCCCATCGGCCATCGCGTTCATGGGATCGAAGGGCTCCCCCGCGGGGCGCGCCAGCGCCGCGCAGAGCAACTCCCCCACCGTGTCCGTCTCCAGCACCTGCGCCCCCGCGGCGGCGAACACCCTCTGCAGGGCCTCGTCGTCCACCGCCACAGGCTCGTCCCGCGCCGACTCCTCCCAGTATTTCTCCGGATGAAGGATCTGCTCCGAACTGCGCGGCATCTTCGCCCAGATATAGGGCAGCAGGTCCCCCACCTCCGCTCCGCCGGGAGGCTGCAGCTCCTCCGGGAGATCGCCGCTCAGGAGAAAGTTCGCCCCGCAGCCGTAGCGGGCCAGGAGCAGCTGGAAGTAAGGCGGCGACTCCAGCAACGCGGCGCCGCGCTGCTTCTCCGTCCGGGTCCAGGCGCGCAGATCCTGCTTCGTGAGCCGGCCCGAGGAGAGCATGAGCCGCATGTAGCTCACGGTGAGCTCCGTGGCCGAACCCTCGATCACGGCCGCCGCAGCGAACTGCGCGTCCTCGGTGGGGGGCGCGGCATGGAGGAGCGAATCGAGGCTCACGCGCTGGTCGTCGTGGGCGTGGGCCAGCTCATGGGCGATCACCAGCCTCCGGGCGGCCGGCGTCAGGGGCGGCCCCTCCGTGTTCACCATGTAGAGGCCCTTCGTCCTGGGGTCGTAGTAGCCGGCGACCTGATCGAGAAGGACATCCACGAGGGTCTCCTCCAGGGCGACGCTGTCGGGGAGCAGGCCGACCATGCGCAGGAAGACCTGCGTGTGCTCGAGGTTCTCCGACAGGCCCTCGCGCGCCAGGTCCTTCTCGATGGTGGCGCGCAGCTCCCCGGCGGAACGGATGGCGGCGGTGACCGGATGCCGGAACCGCAAGGCCCGCAGGATCTCGATGTCCTGCCGGACGGAGTCGGCGAGAGCGGCCGTCGCGGCGGAGTCGGTGGACCCCGACCAGGACTCCCGCCAGCTGGGCGCGGATGCGCGCGCCCAAGCGGGGGCCGCGGCGAGGAGCATGCCGAGGGCAAGGAGGAGACCCGGGACGAGACGGGGCACGGCGGTTCCTTTCAGGGCGGGCCAGGGGGGATTCTGGGCGCGAAAGGGCATTGGGCGCAACGGCGGCTTGAGCATGGCCCCGCCGCCTGCTAATAATCACGCTGATCACGGTACGGCACCCCCCGCATCGGCGTCTCGCCCGACTCCCCTCCCGGCATCCTCATGCCCACGCGACGAAAGGCAGGGGAGTACGCCATGGCCACCATGACCACGAGGCTTCGCGACTACCTGGACCAGCAGAATGTCCACTATCAAACCATCCACCACCGCCGCGACTACACGGCGCAGGAGACGGCGGCGGACACCGCCACGCCGGGGAGCCAGTTCGCCAAGGCGGTGCTGTTCAAGACCGAGGCCGGGTTCGTGATGGCGGTGTTGCCCGCCCATCACAAGGTGAGCATCGAGAAGCTGCGGGCACATATCCAGGCGGAGAAACTGCGGCTGGCCAGCGAGGACGAGATCCTCAAGATCTGCCCCGACTGTGCGGTGGGAGCCGAACCGCCCTTCGGCAACCTCTATGGGATCCCGGTCCATCTCTGCAAGGACATGGGCTCGGAGGGATGGATCACCTTCAACGCGGGCACCCATGAAGATGTCGTGCGCATGAAATACGACGACTATGTGCGGCTGGTGCAGCCGGAGATCGGGGACTTTTCGATCCGGCCGTGAGGCCGGGGCGGCACCCCGCGCGCCGGATCGCTCGGGATAATCCAACGCCGGGGAGAGGTGATTCCCCCAGACCCGCAGGCTTCCCTGCGGCTCCAACACACCCTCCCCGGCGTGGACGACACCGAGTTTTCCGGATTCCGGCCGCGCGGGCGAAGAAAAGGACCCCAAAGGTTTGCGCTCAGCAACTTATTCCTTGCCGATTTCCCGGGGAGCCATCAGAACGACCAGGTCTCACAGATGAGACCTCAGGGGCCTCCTGGGCGCTCCGCGCACCCGATCCGTCTGTCCTGCACGATGCTCCAATTTTCCTACATGAGTCAACCAAATTTTTGTTAATCTTTCGCCCGGGCTGATCCTTTGCGGGTTGAAGGGGGCGCGGGAACGCGTACACTGCGCCGGGCGGCGCCTTCCCCTTGTGCCGCGCGGACTTCAGCCCCAAGGAAGGCGGCAGGCAGACGATGAACGAATTTCCCCTTCTCCTGGCGGCGTTTCTGGCCGGCGCGTTCCTGTCCTTCCTGGTGACCCTCTTCTGGGCGCGCTCCAGGGAGGCGGCGGTGCTGTCGCGCGAGGCCGTGACCCGCTCGCAGCTCGAGGCGGCGCAGAAGCTGGCGGCGGATCAGCAGGGCTTTGTGGAGAGCTCGCGCCGCGACCTCGAGAACGCCTTCAAGGCTCTGGCCGCGCAGGCGCTGGACGGGACGACCAGGCAGTTCCTGGAACTGGCCGCCACACGCTTTTCGCAGGCGCGCACCGAGGCCGCCTCGGATCTGGAGGCGCGCAAGACGGCGATCGAGGAACTGCTCAAGCCGCTGCGCGAGACACTGGGCAAGCTGGAGACGCGGACGGGGGAGCTGGAGACCAAGCGCGAGGGGGCCTACGCGACGCTGATGACGCAGGTGCAGGGGCTGGCGCAGCTCACCTCATCGCTTCAGGCGCAGACCACATCCCTGGCCACGGCGCTGCGCGGGTCGCAGGTACGCGGGCGGTGGGGGGAGATCGCGCTGCGCAATGTCGCCGAGCTTGCCGGCATGACCGAGCACTGCGACTTCGAGGAGCAGGAGATGGTCTCTTCGGGCGGGCGGCCGGACATGACGGTGCGGCTCCCCGGCGGGCGGTTCATCGCGGTGGACTCGAAGGTGCCGCTTGCGGCCTATCTGGAGGCCGCGGAGGCGGTGGACGAGACCGCGCGGAATGCAGCGCTGGACCGGCATGTGGCGGCCCTGAAGGCCCATGTGAAGGTCCTGGCCGGGCGCGACTACGCGCGGGTGCTCGAGGGGGATGTGGACCTGGTCGTGCTGTTCCTGCCGGGGGATCCGTTCCTCTCGGCGGCCTTCTCACGGTCGCCCGATCTGCAGGTGGAGGCCCTACGCTCCAAGGTGCTCCTGGCCACGCCCACCACGCTGGTCGCGCTCCTGCGCACGGTCGCCATCTACTGGCAGCAGCGGGCCCTGGCCGAGAACGCCGAGCTCATCGCGGCGGCGGCGCGGGAGCTGTACGAGCGCACCGCGGTCTTCGCGGAGCACCTGGGGAAGGTGGGACGGGGTCTGGGCTCGGCCGTGGATGCCTACAACAGCGCGGTGGGCTCCTTCGAGCGGCGCGTGGTGCCGGCGGGGGAGAAGCTCAAGGAATTGAAGGCGGTGGAGGCGCCCAAGAGGGAGATCGGGGGGGTGGAGCCGGTGGATGAGCAGGTGAGGAGGCTGGAGGTCGGGGACAGGTGACCCGCGGGCCCTGGCGCCCAAAACTTGCATCGCACCTACATAATAGCATCTCATTTGCAATCTTGTCTTGCAATAACATTCTCGGAGTGATATTCATCATCCCCAATGAGTCCTCGCCATCCCGGGGGAAGGACTATCCCCAGTCAAGACAAGCTGATGGAGGTCCAGGTCGGACTGCGCGCCGTGCGCGGTCTCAGGGCTTCTCTGATTGACCTGGCTGCTCGCCTGGCTGCCGAGGACCCGGATCGCTCCGCCGCGCTTCTCCTCGTGGACCCCGGGGTTACCAACGAGAGGCTCTCACAGGAATGGGCCATGGCCGAACGCATCCTCCGGCCCGAGCTCCTCCAGCGCCTCACCATGGTCGTCTCCCGCGCCGGCCGCCTGCGGGGCATCCCCCGGGATCCCGACCCCCAGACCCTGGTCCGCCTCGAGCGGGCCATGAAGACCGGGCCCGCCTCGGCGGGGCTCCGCCTGCCGCGGCTCGACACCTACCCGGAGATCCTCAAAGTCCTCCTCGCGAGATGGCTCGCCACCGAGGGTCCCATCACCGCGGATCAGCTCTGCCGCACCGTGGGATGCAACTACCGCACGGTCGCCCGGGCCGTGGCCCGGCTGCGCCCCTCCCTGGAGGAGCGCTCCGACCGCCGCCTCGCGCTGCGCCGCTTTCCTCGCGAGGAGTGGTCCGCGATCCTGGCTCTGGGCGAGCGTGCCCGCACCACCGTCCGATTCGTCGATGTCTCCGGCCAGCCCCGTTCACCCCATGCCCTCCTCGCGCGGCTGCGCGGCCTGGGCCGCGCCGATGTCGGCGTGGGGGGGCTCCTCGGTGCGGCCCACCATTGCCCTCAGATCGATCCGGCGACGATCGCCCGGCTCGACCTCTCCATCCACTGCCCGGAGGGCCTGCTCGACCTTGGCATCGTCGGACGGCTCGACCCCGCGCTGACCCGTTCCCACGATCCGGCTCTGCCCGCCTTGCTCACCCTGCATGTGCTGCGCCGCCGGATGCCGCTCTTCGCGTCCGATGGAGGCGGCCTGCGCTGGGCGGACCCCGCCGAATGCCTGCTGGACCTGCATGAGGCCCGCCTCGAGCCGGAGGCCCGGCTCCTCATCGAAGGACTCCCAGCCAGGAGAAGAGCCGAGTCGTGAACGCGGAGGACCTGGCCGAACGCATCTCCAGCGAGCCAAGGACCCATGGCGAGTTCAGCGCACTCCTCGACTTTCGCCCCCTCGTCATGGACGGAACGCGCCGTCCTCGCCCGGAGATGACGCTGCTCGCCCTTCTCCTCGAACATCCCCGCCTGGCTCCCGACACTCAGCCCGGCGCCTGCTTCGAGCACCGCGCGATCCGCCGCTCCCACGCGGAGCTCGGCCGGGCCATCGCCATCGCGCGGCTCAGCGAAGAGGATGCGATCGACGGCTGGGCCGCGGCCTGGGAGGAGGGGCTGAGCGCCTGCTTCCACCAGAACTGGGAATCACGGGCGCGGCGGGTGGGGGAGGGTCTTCGGGCGCTGCTCGCCGGCGAGGAGGACATGTGGGAAGCCCATGCCGCCTGCGCCGTGGGGCTTCTGGCCGCCATGCCGGTCACCATGGAACAGCTGCGGGCCACGGGGCGGCGGTTGCTGCAGGATGCGGTCGAACCCCTCGAGCGCTCGGCGGCCGGTTGGGACCATGGCCCGTCCGGGTGAGCCGCGAACCGCCATTGTCGTTGCCGGACTGAGAACCCCCGGCTTGCCCCCTCGCTCCCGCGGTCCCATCATCGCCGGTCATGGCGACCCCGCCGCTTCTCCCGCTCCTCATCTTCGTTGCGACCTACATCGGGAGCGCGCTCACCCCCATCGGGAACCCCCAGAACATTCTCATCTCCCAGAAAATGGGG
>CAZWKH010000181.1:0-5615 GCA_964633885.1 uncultured bacterium
CGCGTCCATGAGCGCAAGGCTGCCGCCGCAGACGGTGGCCATCGAGGAGGAGCCGTTCGACTCCAGGATGTCGGACACCAAACGGATCGTGTAGGGGAAGTTGTCCTCCGAGGGGATCACCGGCTCCAGGGCGCGCTCGGCAAGCTTGCCGTGGCCGATCTCCCGCCGTCCCGGCCCGCGGATCGGACGGACCTCCCCCACCGAGAAGGAGGGGAAGTTGTAGTGAAGCAGAAAGCTCTTCCAGGTCTCGCCCTCGAGCTGGTCCAGCTTCTGCTCGTCGGATCCGGTGCCCAGGGTGGTCACCACCAGGGCCTGGGTCTGGCCGCGGGTGAACACGGAGGAACCGTGGGTGCGCGGCAGGAGCCCGACCTCGCAGGTGATCTGCCGGATGTCGCTGAACCCGCGTCCGTCGGCGCGCACGCCTTCCTCGAGGATGCGGCTTCGCAGGTGCTCCTTCTCGATCGCGCCCAGGGCGGCCTTCACGTCGCTCAGGTTGTCGGGGTAGGTCTCCGCCAGCGCCTCCAGCGCCGCCTTCGTGACCGCGTCGAGCGCCGCTTCCCGCCCGGCCTTGTCGGGGATGACATTCGCCTCGCGCAGGCGGGCGCCGAACGTCGACTCCACCTTCTCGCGCAGGCCTGCCGGCGGCTGGGCGGGCTGGAACTCCCACTTGGGCTTTCCGGCCTTGGCCATCAATTCGCGCTCCAGGGCGCAGATTCGCTTGATCTCCTCGTGGGCGAAGCGGAGCAGCTCGAGCATCTCCGCCTCACCGGCCTGGCGGCTGCCGCCCTCGACCATCACGATCGAGGTCTCGGTGCCGGCCACGGCAAGGTTGATCGTGCACTCGTCCTGCTCGTCGAGGGTGGGATTGACGACAAGGCGGGTGCCGATCTTGCCCACCCGCACCGCGGCCACCGGCCCCGGGAAGGGGAGCTCGGAGAGGTTCACCGCCGTAGCCGCCGCCAGGAGCGCGGGAACATCGGAGTCGTTCTCGGCGTCGTGGGAGAGCACATTGAGGTGGACCTGGATCTCGGCGTTGTAGCCGGAGGGGAAGAGGGGCCGCAGGGCGCGGTCGGTGAGGCGCGACGAGAGGATCTCCTTCTCGGTCGGACGCCCCTCGCGCTTGAAGAAGCCGCCGGGAATGCGGCCGGCGGCGTACATCTTCTCGCGGTAGTCGACCGTGAGGGGAAGGAAGTCGCGATCCGGCTTCCCCTGGCGCTCTCCGACCACGGCTGCGATGACGACCGTATCGGCGTAACGCACGAGACAGGCGCCGTTGGCCTGCCGGGCCAGGTGCCCGGTCTCGATCGTGAGGGTTCGACCCCCCAAGTCCATGCTGACGGTATGCACTGCGTACACTCCTTTGCGCATCAACGCACGGGCTCCACCCGGAGCCGGGTTCTCCATCTGGATTGCAGACAAATCGATTACTTGCGCAGGCCGAGCTCTTTCACGATGGTGCGGTAGCGCTCGATCTCGTTGGCCTTCAGGTAGTCGAGAAGGCGGCGGCGCTGGCCGACGAGCTTCAGGAGCCCGCGGCGGGAGTGGTGATCCTTCTTGTGGATCCGGAAGTGCTCGGTCAGATACTTGATCCGCTCCGTGAGCAGCGCGATCTGGACCTCGGGGGAGCCCGAGTCGTGATCGTGGAGGCGGAACTTGTCGATCAGGTCCTTCTTCTGGTCCTTGCTCAAGGCCATGGAAACCTCCCAACGCATTGAAACTTCGCCACAACCCGGGTTGGGACCCAGCGGAGGGCGGACAGGTCCGAGGACAGGGGAAAATGCCAGCCGGAGACCTTAGCATCGGTCGGGCCACTTCTCAAGCCGGATTATCGGCCGACCTGGGGGCGTCCAGAACGCGGCGGGCCTCGGCGGCGTCCCGGGCGATCTGGGCCGCCAGCTCCGCCGGGCTCCGGAAGGCGCGCTCGGCGCGCAGCCGGCACACGAAGGCCAGCTCCAGGCGGGACTCCCTCAGGTCCCCTTCGTAGTCGAGCAGGTGGACCTCCACCGTGGGCGGGCCGCCACCGAAGGTGGGACGCGCGCCCAGGTTCACCACCCCCGGCGCCGCCTCGAGCCCCGCGCCGGTGACCCGCACCGCGTAGACCCCCCGGGCCGGCTGGAGCTTGCGCGGGGAGACGGCCAGGTTTGCGGTGGGGAACCCGAGGCCCCGTCCCCTTCCGTCTCCCCGGGTGACCACCCCTGCGAAGCGGTAGTCGCGGCCCAGGAGCCTGGCCGCGCGCTCCACCGATCCCTCGATCAGGAGCCGCCGCACCCGCGTCGACGAGACCGGCTCCCCCTTCTCCAACACAGGGGGCACGCCTTCCACATCGAAGCCGCGGAGGCGGCCGATCCCGTCCAGCACGGGCAGGGTGCCTTCCCGCCCGCGCCCCATCGCGAAGTCATATCCCACCACCAGCACGGCAAGCCGGTGGAAGGGGAAGACATGCTCTTCGAGGAACTGAGCGGGCGGCCGGGCGGCGAGCCGCGCGTCGAAGCGCAGCACCCGCGTCTCAAAGGCTCCCGCGGAGCGCAGGAGAGCGAGCTTTTCCGACAGCAAGGTGAGCTGCGGAGAGCCCCCGGCTCCGGCGAGGACCGCCCGCGGGTGGGCATCGAAAGTGAGCACCGCGAGCCGGGCGCCCGCGAGGCCGGCCCTCTCCCTCGCTCGCGCCAGCACGGCGGCGTGGCCGCGGTGGAATCCGTCGAAGACCCCGAGGGTGACCACTGCGGCGCGGCTCATGCCGCGGCCTCCGGCGCGGCCACCACGCGGAGATACTCCGGCGGCTTGCCGCCGCGCATCAGCGCCAGGAGGCGGCCCCGCCCGTCCACCACGCGGCAGCGGCCCGCGGCGGCGGTGCGTTCTAGCGGATCCACCCAGGACCCGCAGGCCACCGCCCGCGCCTCCTCCTCGGGGACGGTCACCATCCCCCAGTCCGGCAAGGCATCGGCAGGCCGGATGGCCAGGGCGAGGATCGCCTCGGCGTCCATCGCGCCGAGACGCTCCAGGGGGATCGCGTCGGCGAGAGCGAAGGGGCCGACGTTCGTCCGCGTGAGGGCTTCGAGACAGGCCCCGACCCCCAGCGCCTCTCCCAGGTCGTGGGCCAGGGTGCGGATGTACGTGCCCGAAGAGCATGTGACGCGCAGGCGAGCAAAGGGCGGATCCCAGCCGAGGAGGTCGAGAGCCCGCACCTCACGGGTCCGTGCCGCGCGCTCGCGCATCTCGCCGCGGCGCGCCACGGCGTAGAGCCGTTCCCCACCGCTCTTCACCGCGGAGTACATGGGGGGGACCTGATCGATCGTCCCGCGGAATGGCGCGAGCCCCTCCCTCACCCCGGCCTCGTCCAGCCCCGCGATGTCGACTTCGGCGAGAACCCGGCCCAGGCAGTCCTGGGTGTCGGTCGCGCGGCCGAAACGCACCAGAGCGTCGTAGCTCTTCTCGTACTCCTGGATGTAGGTGAGAAGCGCGGTCGCCCTGTCCCAGGCCACGATCAGCAGCCCGTCGGCGAAGGGATCCAGAGTGCCGGCATGGCCCACCCGGCGGGTGCTGAGCACGCGCACCAGGACATCCACCGCGGCGCGGGAGGTGGGACCCGAGGGCTTGGCGACCAGGAGCACGCCCGCCGGGGGCAGAGACCGGCTCAATCCTCCCCGGCCTCCCCGCCCGACTCGCGGCGCATCTCCAGATCGCGCAGGAGACGGGTCACCCGGATGGCCTCCTCCGCGGAACGGTCCGGGCGAAAGTGCAGCTCAGGAGTGTGCCGCAGCCGGACGCGGCGCCCCAGCTCTGTGCGCAGGAAGCCCTTCGCCCGCTCCAGCGTCTCCAGGGTCGGCTCCAGGGCGTCGTCCTCCAGGGTGGAAACGAAGATCCGCGCCGAGCGCAGGTCCTCCGCCACCTCGACACGGGTCAGGGTGAGGAACCCATGGCGGGGATCCTTCATCTCGGTCCGGATGATCTCGGCCAGCTCGACCTGGATGCGGTCGGCGACGCGCTGGCTCCTTGGATTCACGCCCATGGCGATGCCCCCTCGGCGGGCCGCACCTCGCGGCCCACGCGCAACAGCGTGGCCCGCGGCTCGCGCAGGACCACGGCCTCGATCGTGCCGGCGAGATCGTCGAGATAGCCCCCGTCCGCCGACACCCCGGCCGCCAGGAGCACCGCGCGCTGCCAGAGCTCCTGCCCCTCCACCTCCGCCACCGAGAGGTTGAGCTGGGACAGCCGCGTCTTGAGGTGGTTGACCACCGAGCGCTTCGCCTTCAGCGAGTGGGAGCCGGGGATGAAGAGCTCGATGCGGTAGACCCCGACGAACATGGTCCCCTCCCCGGCCCGCGCGCCGCGCGAGCCCCGATCAGATGCGGCGGGAGACGAGCTCGACGGCGTAGGACTCGATGATGTCCCCTTCGCGGACGTCGTCGTGCCCCTCCAGGCCGATGCCGCACTCGAAGCCGGCCGCCACCTCGCGCACGTCGTCCTTGAACCGCTTGAGGCTCCCGATCCGCCCCTCGAACACGACCTCCCCCTCGCGCTTCAGGCGCACGCGGTGGGCACGGGCGATGGTGCCGCTCAGGATGTGGCAGCCGGCGATGGTGCCTGCCTTGGTGACCCGGAAGGTCTGGCGCACCTCCGCCTGGCCGTGCACCTTCTCGACTTCCTCCGGCTTGAGCAGGCCGGAGAGGGCGCTCTTCACGTCCTCGACGGCCTCGTAGACGATGTTGTAGCTGCGAATGTCCACCTTGGCGGACTGGGCGGCCTGCTGGGCCTTCGCGTCCACGCGCACATTGAAGCCGATGATGACCGCCTTGGAGGCGTCGGCGAGGTGGACATCGGACTCGTTGATCTGCCCCACGCCCGAGTGGAGCACCATGCTCTTCACTTCCTCGGTGCCGAGGCGGCCCAGTTGATCCGCCAGCACCTCCACCGAACCGGCCACGTCGGCCTTGATGATGAGACGCAGCTCGGAGACGCCTTCCCGGCCCATGATCTCCGTGAAGTTCTCCAGGGTGACCGGAGCGCGCATCTGCTGCTCGGCCTCACGGGCCACCAGCTGCCGGCGCTGTCCGATCTCCTTGGCCTGGGCTTCGCTCTCGGTGGCGGTGAAGAAGTCGCCGGCCATGGGCGGCCCCGACCACCCGGTGATCTCGACCGGCGTGGAGGGACCCGCCTCCTTGACCCGCTTGCCGCGCTCGTTGGTCATCGAGCGCACGCGGCCGAATTCCTTCCCGCAGACGAAGGGGTCCTTCTCACGCAGCGTGCCGGTCTGCACGAGGACGGTGGCCACGATGCCCCGCCCCTGCTCCACCTTGGACTCGATCACCACCCCACGAGCCCGCCGCGAAGGGTTCGCCTTGAGCTCCAGGATGTCGGCCTGGAGCAGCAGAAGCTCGAGGAGGGTGTCGATCCCCAGCCCCTTCTTGGCCGAGATCTCCGCGCAGGGAACCTGGCCGCCGAACTCCTCGATCAGCACCCCGCGACCCGCGAGCTGCTGCTTGACCAGCATCGGGTTCGCTTCCGGCTTGTCGATCTTGTTGATGGCCACGACGATCGGCACCTTGGCCGCGTTGGCGTGGTCGATGGCCTCCACCGTCTGGGGCATGACCTGGTCGTCCGCCGCCACCACCAGGACG
>CAZWKH010000182.1:0-5615 GCA_964633885.1 uncultured bacterium
CCCGTCGAGGCATTGACTTCCAACGCGGTGCTGGAGACCTCGGTCGCCCGGGCGCCCGGGTTCATGGAGGCGCTCAACAACCTGGGGCGGGTTCTCGCGCTCCAGGGAAAGACCCTCGAGGCGGCCGCGCAGTACCGCCACGCGCTTCTGGCGGATCCGACCCAGGCGGAGACCTACTTCAACCTGGAGGAGCTCTATCGCAGCGCGGGCCGCAACGACGAGGCCCTCGAGATCCTCGATCGCCTCGAACAGGCCCGCGGGGGCCGGATCGCGGATGTCGCCGGCGCGATGGCCTACCGTCGCGGGGTGCTGCACTTCACCAAGGGCGACACGACCCGGGCCGTCTCCTTCCTCCAGGAGGCCGTCACCTCGCGGCCCGATTTCGTCCCCGCCTGGCTCACCTTGAGCGTGGTCTATCGCAAGCTGATGCGACCGGGCGAGGCGCTGGACGCGGCCCGACGAGGCGCCTCCCTCGCGCCTGGCTCGGTCGAGGCCACCCTGGCCCTGGCCGCGGCGCTGGTGGGGGTCGGAGACCGGGAAGGAGCCCTGGGCGCCTACCAGCATGCCCGCGAACTCGGGTACAGGGACGCTGCCCTGCATTACGAGATGGGACGGCTGCTCACGGAGCTCGGGCAGGACGCGGAGGCGGAGTCGTACCTTCTCGCCGCCAACGAGACAGCTCCCCATCCGGCCGCTCTTCTGGCCCTCGGCGGGCTCTACGAGCGCGCCGGGCGGAAAGAGGATGCGCGCACCGCCTACCAGGCGATCACCAGGCTGCGCGCCCCGCAGGTGGCGGAAGCCCGCGCGCGACTCCAGGCCCTCGGACCGGCAGCAGGCGATGGGCGCCGCCGCTAGGAGAACCCTTGCCCTCGCGATGGGGCTCCTCCTCCTCGGCCTCGGCCGGGCCTGGACGGCGGCCGGCCTCGAGAGCCGCCCTTTCTTTGCCTATGGCATGGAGTGGTTCCTCAAGCTCACCCCCGGCGAGACGCGCTTCTACCTGCGCTTTCTCATCACGGGGATCCCCGCCGCGGGGCTCCTCGCCTATGCCCTCGCCCCCGCGGCGGAGCGCCTTGCCCGCGGGTCCGCCGCCCTGGCCCGCCGGGAGAGGGTCTGCCCCCTGCTCCTGGCCGTGGCGGCGGCGGCGCTCACCCTCCTGGCCTCGACGACGCTGCTGCGCAACCAGGTGGTGACCGACGACGAGCATGTCTACCTCTTCCAGTCGCGCCTGCTTCTGGCGGGCCACGCCGCCGCCCCCGCACCCGAGCCTGCGGAGTTCCTCGACAATGTGTTCGTGGTCGCCCGTGACGGGCGCTGGTTCGGTCAGTATCCACCGGGCCACCCCCTGGCGCTCATCCCGGGGGTCTTGCTCGGCCTCCCTCGCCTGACGCCGATCCTCTTCGCCGCCGCCAACCTGCTTCTCACCTTCGCGGTCCTGCGCCGGATCGCGGGACCTTCCTGGGCACTCGCCGGGTGTACCCTCCTTCTCACCTCTCCCCTCTTCCTCCTCACCGGCGCGACCCTCCTCAGTCACAACACCGCCTACTTCGGCCTGGCCCTCGCAAGCTGGGGCGCGCTGCGCGCCTTCGATCGCGGCCAGGCCACAGCCGGACTGGTCGCGGGAGCCGGACTCGGGTTCCTGTTGCTCACAAGGCCCTACACGGCCGTCACCCTGGGCGTCTTCCCGGCCGGTCTCCTGGCTGCCGCGGCCCTTCGGCGCCGCAGCGCCCGCGTCCTGCTGGCCGCGCTGTCGGTCGGGGTCCTGGCCGGGACGATGCTGCTCCTCCACAACCGTGCGGTGAGCGGGGATCCCTTCGTGACGGGCTACGGTGCGGTCCGTGGGCCGGGGAGGATCGAGTTCGGCTTCGGGCCGATCGTGCCCGGATTCCACGACCACACCCCGGTGAGGGGAATGGCCAACGCCGCCCTCCTGGCCGTCCGGTTCCACTTCTGGAGCTGGGGGTGGCCCATTGCTCTGTTTCCCCTCGTCCTGATCCCGAGGAGCCGGCGGGAGGATCCTGTCGCGTGGATCGCCCTTGCCGCGCTCGTCCTGGGACTTCTGTCCTTCATGCCCTACTGGTCCATCGGCGTGGCCGACCCGGGGCCTGTGAAGACCTTCGAGCTGCTCCTGCCCGCGGTGTTGTTCACCACCCTGGGCATGCGCCGCGCCGCCCGACGCTGGGGCCTTCGCACCGTGGCCGGAGCTGCGGGCGGCTCCTTCCTGGTTGCCTTCGCCATCTTCTGGCCTCCGCAGGTCCAGCATCTGCGGGAGCTGAGCCTTCTGGTCAGGGAGCCATGGGCAGCGGCCGAGGCGCGTGTGAAGCCTCCGGCGGTGGTCTTCGTGGACCCCACGCCACCGCGCCCCGCCAGGAGCTGGGTGTACGGGCGTCCCAATCCCAGCCCGGACCTCTCCGACCCCATCCTCTATGTGAAGGATCTGGGCTCGCGGAACGCGCTGTTCCATGCACGGCACCCGGAGCGACGCCCTTATCGGATGAGCATGCGCAGCGGGCGGCCTGTGATCGAACCCCTCTTCCAGGAGATCGACTGATGTCCACGCGACGCGCAGCCCCGACCTTCTGCCTGCTCATCGGCCTGCTCCTGTCACAACCCATCCTGGCCGGCCCGGGCCGCGATCTTCACATCGGTGTCCTGGAGTGGCGCGGTTACCCCGACCGCTTTCTCTGGCGGCTGGAGTGGGAGCCGGTCGCTCTCCTGCGCGATGCATCCTGGCTCGCCCTGGGCGACCCGAGCAGGGTCCCGCTGGACACGGTCTTCGCGCCGGCCGGCATGGGGGCCTTGATCCCGGATGGATGGGAGGCGTCCTCCTGGGGGTGCGACACCTTTCAGGTGGCCGTGGGACGCTGGAGACCGGGGCGTCTTCCCGTCGACCTGAACCTCGACCATCCCCTGCCCGGCATGACCCGCGGAGCGTGGACGCCATGGCCGCTGGAGGACCCGGCCCAGGTGTGGCATGGCCCCGAACGCCCGCAGATGCTGGCAGGCGCTCTCTCCGGGCTCACACGCGATGCCCGGGCTCAGATCGAAAGGGGTCTGCCGCCTGGGCTGGAGATCGATCCCCAGGTGCCGCTGATCCGGGAGGGCCTGCGGCTGGCGCGGGGGATCGATCCTGAGGCCCTCGAGCTGGTGGGGCGGATGCGGGGGTCGGTGCGCCTCAAGGGGGGCGGAGCCTCTTCGGAGCTCGTGCTCCACTTCTGGGTGGGTTCCCGAGACGAGGAACGGAGCTTCCGCTACGCGCTCCTGGACCTGCCCCGCGCCGGAGCGGCGCGGCTGACTCGCCGGCTGATCGGCGTGCTCGAGTCTCCGGACTCGCAGAGGCCCCTCGCCCTGTTCCGCGAGGAGACGGAGCGGGGCCGGCGCATGGTGGCGCTCGAGCTGCTCTCCTCCGGGGTGTTCCGACCGGTGTTCGAATCCGCGTGGACCGGCTGCGCGGCCCCGTAGCGACCCCGGCCGGCGCTCAGTAGTTCCGCGCCCAGATCACCCGGCGCCCGCTGGGCAGCCCCGTGACCATGCAGGCCCCGGGCTCCTCCGGAGCATCGAGGGGAATGCACCGGATCGTGGCCTTCGTCTCTTCCTTGACCTTCGCTTCGGTCTCCGCGGTCCCGTCCCAGTGCGCGAGGTAGAAGCCTCCCTGCTCGTCCAGCTTGGCCTTGAAGGTGGCGTAATCCTCCACGCGGTGCGTATGGGCCTCCCGGAAGGCGCGCGCCCTCACGAGCAGGTCCACCTGCATGGCGTCGAGAATCTCCACCAGGCGCCGCCCCGCCTCATCCGTCGACACGCTCACCTTCTCCCCGTTGTCCCGCCGCGCGGGCACCACCTGGCCCTGCTCCAGGTCCCGCGGCCCCAGCTCGATCCGCACCGGCGCGCCCTTCTGCTCCCACTCGGCGAACTTCCACCCGGGCTTGTACTGCTCCCTGTCGTCCAGGTGGAGGTCCAGATCGGGATGGTTCCGCTTGAGCCCATCGAAGAGCTCCCGTCCCGCCCGCTTCATGGGCTCGACCTGTTCGTCCTTCATCCAGATGGGCAGCACCACGGCGTGGATGGGAGCGAGCCGGGGTGGCAGGACCAGCCCCTTGTCGTCGGAGTGGGTCATGATGAGCCCGCCGATGAGACGCGTGCTCACGCCCCAGGAGGTGGCCCAGACATAGTCGCGCTCCCCCTTCTCGTTCTGGAAGGTGACATCAAAGGCCTTGGCGAAATTCTGTCCGAGGTGGTGGCTCGTGCCCGCCTGCAGCGATCGCGTGTCCTGCATCATGGCCTCGATGCAGTAGGTCTTGAAGGCGCCCGGGAACTTCTCGGACTCCGTCTTCACCCCCTTCACCACGGGCATCGCCATGGTCTCCTCTGCGAAGGTGGCGTACACATCCAGCATCCTGCGCGCCTCTTCGTCCGCTTCGGCCTCGGTGGCGTGGGCCGTGTGTCCTTCCTGCCAGAGGAACTCCGTGGTGCGCAGGAACAGGCGGGGGCGCATCTCCCAACGCACGACATTCGCCCACTGGTTGATGAGGATTGGAAGGTCCCGGTAGGACATGATCCACTTGCGATACATGTCCCAGATGATCGTTTCCGAGGTGGGCCGAATGTAGAGCGGCTCCTCCAGCTTCTTCCCGCCCCCATGGGTGACCACCGCGCATTCCGGGGAGAACCCCTCCACATGCTGCGCCTCGCGGTGCATGAAGCTCTCCGGGATGAAGAGCGGGAAGTAGGCGTTCACATGCCCGGTGTCCTTGAACATCCGGTCCAGAGTCCGCTGCATCTTCTCCCAGATGGCGTAGCCATGAGGGCGGATGACCATGCAGCCCCGCACGGGGGCGTTCTCGGCGAGCTGGGCCTGGGCGATGACCTCGCCGTACCAGCGGGAATAGTCCTCGGAACGGGGGGTGATCCCTTTCGACATGGCCTTGGCTCTCCTCGGGGGCTCGGTATGGGGGGTCGGCGAGCCGACGAGTATACCCCAACGCCCCGGTCGAGCGCCGCGTGCCCCGCTCGGGACGGGGGCGAAGAGCACCAAGATCTAAAGAAAGTCGAGTGTCGGTCGAGTTTTCACTGTGCTCGGTGGATTTCTTCATAATGTGTGACCAGTTAGAGGGTTACCGCTTCGTCTCGATTGACTGCAACCCCCCTAGCATGTTAGTCTCTTTTCCGTGCAGGGGGACTCGTAACCCAGTGGCCGCCCGGACATTCCGTCGGCTGCCTGAGTCCGCCCGGGCGGCTCCGCTTTTTGGGCGGGCTGTGTCTCAACCTAGGAAGAGCGCTCACCGCGAACCATGTGTCCGCATCGTGCCTATCGCTAAGGAGGTAGTACAAGATGAAGCGCGCATTGATAGGACTGCTTCTCGGCAGTGTCTTGACGATGGGGCTGTCCGCCATCGCCGTGGCCGGCACGGAGAATGAGCAGGCCGCCATCTCCGTCCATGTCACCCCCGTGATCACGAAGCTCCCCTGCGAGAATCAGCCGCACCCCGTCGCCAGCACCATGGTGACCGAGGTGGCCTGTGCCCCGGGTTCGGAGTACAGCGTGTGGATCCTCGTCTGCAACGCGTCCGACTCCCTCGGCGTCGCGGGCGTGGACGTGAACCCGGACGGGCGCGGTTGGA